>DAICZL010000129.1 GCA_027311165.1 bacterium | reverse complement strand
TTTTAATGTTGAGTTTTTCGGTCGCCCGCGCTTTGTGCGTCTCCACCGTTTTCGTGCTCACGGCGAGCCGGCCGGCAATCTCTTTGTTTGTGAAGCCGAGTGCCGAAAATTTCAGAACCTCTGCCTCGCGGTTGGTCAGATCGGGCATACTCGCGGTCGCTGGCGAGCGGCCGGCCCGGCCGGCTGTGGGACACGCTCGCGGAACGGGCGGCCGAGCGGGCGGACTGGGCGGCGGCCTTCGCGTTTCTGACGGTGCTGCGCGGACGGGTCGATTACGTCTCGCCCCACGCGCTGTTGAGCGAGGCGCTGGGCCGGCTGGGCGGGCGGGCCCGGCTGTTCGCCCGGCTGGGCCCCGAGGCGGCCGAGCCGGTCGACGAATTGCTGAACGCCGCGCTGGCGTTCGCACGGACCCATCCACCCTCGTTGCAGGGCTTCCTGCACTGGCTGCGCCGGTCGGGGGCGGAGGTGAAGCGCGAGCCCGAGGGGGCCGGTGATCTGGTGCGGATCATGACCGTGCACGGCGCCAAGGGGTTGCAGGCGAAGCTGGTGGTGCTGCCCGATACGACCGGCCTGCCGCCCGATGACGGGCCGGTGCTGTGGGCGGATGCGCCGGCGCAGGGCATCGCGGTGCCGCTCTACGCCCCGCGCGGGGAACTGCGCCCGGAGGCGGCGGAGCGCCTGCGCGCCGCCAATGCCGCTGCCCGGATGGAGGAATACAACCGCCTGCTCTACGTCGCCCTGACCCGGGCCGAGGACCGGCTGGTGGTGTGCGGCTGGCAGACCGGACGCACCCTGCCCGAAACCTGCTGGTACCGGCTGGTGGAGCGGGGTTTCGGGACGCTTGCGGCCGAGGGGGCGGATGTGGAGGCGGCGATGTTCGCGGCCTGGCCGGGAGAGTGGCGCTGCCATCGTTCCGGGCCTGCCGGCCTGGCGGACGGAATTCCGGTGGCACAGGCGGCTGCGGTGGCCGCCGGCGTGTCCCCGAAGACCGCACCCGCGCCGCGTGGTCGGGCCGATCCGGCCTTGGACACCGCCGCCGGCCTGCCTGCATGGGCCGGCGTCCCACCGCTCTGGACGGCGCTGGCCCCGCCCGCGGAACCCGCCCGGCCGCAGCCGCTCGCGCCCAGCCGCACCGATGGCGGCGGGTCAGAGGCCGGGTCGGGCGGTCGGCCGGCTTCGGCATCGCCGCTGGCCGGACTCGGCGGCGGCTCTGCGCGGGCGCTGCGCGGCACCCTGGTTCATGCGCTGCTGCAGCATCTGACGGACCTGCCGCCGGCCAGGCGCGCCGTAGCCGCGAGATCGTTCCTGGCACGCCCGGGCCATGGCCTGAGCCCGGCCGAGGCGGCGGCGCTGGCCGGGGAGACGATGGCGATCCTGGAGCACCCCGTGCTGGCCCCGCTGTTCGGCCCCGCCGGCCGGGCGGAAGTGCCGCTGATCGGGCGGATCGGTGATGCCGTGGTGGGTGGGCTGGTCGACCGGCTGGCGGTGCTGGCGGACCGGGTGCTGATCGTCGATTTCAAGACCGGGCGGGAGCCGGCGGGGGCGGCCGAGACGACGCCGGCGCCTTACCTGCGGCAGATGGCCGCCTATCGCGCCGTGCTGCGCCTGGCTTTCCCTGGCCGGTCCGTGCACTGCGCCCTGGTCTGGACGCGCTCCGCTCGGGTCAGCGATCTGCCCGACGGGGTGCTGGACGCCCATGCGCCCGGGGCGGTCATCGGCGAAGGGTTTGCGGCGTCGTCTCCGGCGCTGCCGGGGCCTGCTTGACCGGGACTGTCGCGGACCCCACCTTGCTGCGACGCGTCAGAGCGAGAGGCGATTTTCATGAGCGACAATACCAAGCCTGTCACCGATGCCAGTTTCGCAGCGGATGTGCTGCAGGCCGAAGGGCCGGTGCTGGTGGATTTCTGGGCGGAATGGTGCGGGCCCTGCAAGATGATCGCCCCGGCGCTGGAGGAGATCGCCGGCGAATATGCCGGCAGGCTCACCATCGCAAAGGTGAACATCGACGATAACCCGCTGACACCGACCACCTATGCGGTGCGCGGCATCCCGACGCTGATCCTGTTCAAGGATGGCAAGCCGGCGGCGCAGAAGGTCGGCGCTGCGCCCAAGAGCGCTCTTCGCGAGTGGATCGCCGCCAGCCTCTGATGCATATCCGACCCATTCAGGCGGTTGAGGTCTGAATGGGTCGCTGCAGGTGATCGATCGGCCAGGGCCGCCTTGACGGTGTCAATGCCGGGCAGGGCGATCCTGCCGGGGCTGCAGGTTGGATTGCCCCGCCCGGCGTTCAGGCTGTGGTGATCCGCCGATCAGACGAAGTCTGCTGGCGCGGGCGCAAGGGTCGCGTGCTTCGCCTGCCCGCAAGACCTGGCGGTGATCCGGTCCGCCGGTGCCCAGGCTTGGGTGTACCAGGCTTGGGCGCACCAGGCTTGGGCGCACCAGTCTTGGGTGCGGCGGCGTCGGGGCTCCCGGCGGCGGGCGCCGGAGTCGAGTATTGGCGTTGTGCGCCCTGGCGTCGGGCATAGCGGGGTCCGGTGGAACCCGAAGCGGGCAGCGGAGCCGCTGCAATAGCCGCCGACAGCGATCGGGACCTGCGCGGGGGG
>DAICZL010000128.1 GCA_027311165.1 bacterium | reverse complement strand
CCTGAGGTCCCTGGACCCGCATCCGTTGGAGAGTACCTTCCAACGAAAGGGGCCGGGGCCCCGGCGGGAGTTCAGAGGGCGGAGACCTCTGGCCTGGCCCGTTATTCTTACACACCGCCCTCAGGCGCCTTGCGCGGGTTGCGGAACTGTGCGTAAACGCGCCCGCCCTGCCGGGGGTGCGCATCGTCCCCGGCTATGCCCGGCGTTCCATTGGGGAACGAGGCCGGTTCGCGCGACGCGGCCGGCCGGGGCAGAGACAATCCGAAGGGAGTCCCGATGCCACTCTATGAATGCGTGCTGATCGCACGCAACGATGTCACGCAGCAGCAGGTCGAGGCGGTGGCCGACCAGGTCGCCACCCAGCTGGAAGGCGATGGCGGTTCCGTCAAGAAGCGCGAGTACTGGGGCCTGCGCGGCCTCGCGTACCGGATCAAGAATAACCGCAAGGGCCATTACATGCTGCTGGGGCTGGACGCGCCCCCGGCCTCGGTCACCGAAATCGAGCGGCAGCTGCGGCTGAACGAAGACGTGCTGCGCTTCCTGACCATCCGGGTGGACGCGATCGAGGAGGCGCCTTCGGCGATCCTGTCGCGCAAATCCGACGATCGCGAGCGCGACCGCGGCTTCCGCGGGCCCAAGCCGGCCGGCCGGTTCGAGAGCGGCCGCCGCCGCGGCTTCGATGACCGCGAGGAATTCCGCGCCCGCGACGAACGCGACGATTTCCGCGCCCCCGGCCGCGACGATTTCCGCCCGCCCATGCGCGACGCGGTGGAGGAGTAGCCCCATGTCCGACACGACCGACGTCAATCCCGCCTCCCGCCGCTCCGCTGTCGGCGCCCGCCGGCAGTTCTACCGGCGCCGCAAATCCTGCCCGTTCTCCGGCCCCAACGCGCCGAAGATCGACTACAAGGACGTGCGCCTGCTGTCGCGCTTCCTCTCCGAGCGCGGCAAGATCGTGCCGAGCCGCATCACCGCGGTGTCGGCCAAGAAGCAGCGCGAACTGGCCAACGCCATCAAGCGCGCCCGGTTCCTGGCGCTGCTGCCCTACGTCCTGACCTGAGGAGCGAGCGAACATGGCCGCCGTGGAACTGATCCTGCTCCAGCGCGTCGAGAAGCTCGGGCAGATGGGCGACAAGGTGAGGGTGAAGCCGGGCTTCGCGCGCAACTTCCTGCTGCCGCAGAAGAAGGCGATCCGCGCCAACAAGGAGAACCTGGCGCGTTTCGAGACCCAGCGCGCCCAGCTCGAGGCGCTGAACCTCAAGCGCCGCGAGGAGGCCGAGCGGGTGGCCGAGCGCGTCGTCGGGCTGTCGGTGGTGATCATCCGCCAGGCGGGGGAATCGGGCAGCCTGTATGGCTCGGTCTAGGCGCGCGACATCGCCGATGCGACGACCGCGGCGGGGCTGACCGTCACCCGCCAGCAGGTGATCCTGGAGAACCCGATCAAGATGCTCGGCCTCACGCCGGTGCGCGTGGTGCTGCATCCGGAAGTGTCGATCCCGGTCACCGTCAACATCGCTCGCAGCATCGAGGAGGCCGAGAAGCAGTCCCGCGGCGAGCGCGTGGGCGCGACCGACGAGGAGGAGCTGGAAGCCGATCTCGCCGAATTGTTCGAAGGCGCCCCGCCCGAGACCGAGGGCGAACCCGAAGCCTGATCTGCGTCCTGCCGCCCCGGTCCGGCGTCCGCCGGCGCCGGGGCAGCAAAGCCCCCGCGCTTAGCCCCCCCGCGCTTAGCC
>DAICZL010000084.1 GCA_027311165.1 bacterium | reverse complement strand
CGCCTGGATCACCCGTAACCGCCGCCTCGCCAGGGACGTCGGGGCCACCCTCAAATCCGCCGCGGCCTTCCTCCATGCCGCTTCCGCCATCCGCCTCCTCGGGTGCATCGCTCGTTGCATATGAGATTCGAGAGAGAGTCTCAGGCCCCGGATCCCTTCCTTTGCGGGGTCGCCCCCGCCGATCCCGCGCGCCCGCGGATCGCTTGCCAGACCCGTTCGGGCGTGGCGGGCATGTCGATATGGCTCACCCCGAATTCGGCCAGCGCATCGACCAGCGCGTTCATCACCGCCGGCAGCGATCCCGCGCAGCCGGCCTCGCCGCAGCCCTTCGCGCCCAGGCGGTTGGTGCGCGCCGGCGAGGGCAGGCTCGCGAAGGTGAAGTTCGGCCCGTGATCAGCGCGCGGCAGCGCGTAGTCCAGGAACGAGCCGGACAGGAACTGCCCGTCGGCGTCGTAATGCGTGGCTTCCAGCAGCGCCTGGCCGATCCCCTGCATCACCCCGCCATGGGTCTGGCCCTCGACCAGCATCGGGTTGATCAGCACGCCGAAATCATTGGCCATGACGTAGCGCACCACCGCGACCACGCCGGTCTCGGGGTCCACCTCCACCTCGGCGACATGGCAGCCATTGGGATAGGCCGAGGGCGAATGTTCATGGATGTGCTGCACGTCCAGGCTGGCGGGCACGTCATCGGGCAGCGTGATCCCGGCGCGCAGCCGCTCGGCCAGGTCCATGATGCCGATGGAGCGATCGGTGCCAGCGATGGTGAAGCGGCCGCCGGCGGGGCCGGTCGTGAACTCGATATCGGCCACCGCCGCTTCCAGCACATGGGCCGCGATCTGCCGGCCGCGCTCGATCACCTTCTCGCCGGCCTCGATGATCGCCGCCCCGCTGGCCATGATGGATTTCGACCCGCCGGTGCCGCCCCCGGCGATCAGCTCGTCGCTGTCGCCCTGCAGGATGGTGATGCGCTCGAACGGGATGCCCAGCGTCTCGACCAGCACCTGGGCGAACGGCGAGGCGTGGCCCTGGCCGTAATCCAGCGTGCCGGTGACGATGGTCACGCCTCCGTCCGGCTCGAAGCGGATGCCGCCCATCTCGTTGGACGGCGGCGCGGTCACTTCCAGGTACTGGCCGATGCCCCGGCCGCGCAGCATCCCGCGCGCACGGCTCTCGGCGCGGCGCGCGGGGAAGCCATCCCAGTCGGCCAGTTCCAGCGCGCGGTCCAGGATCGCCGGGAAATTGCCGCTGTCATAGCGCGTGCCGGCGGCGGTGTCGCAGGGCAGCGCCTCGGGGCGGATGTGGTTGCGCCGGCGCAGTTCGATCGCGTCGATCCCGGTCTGGCGCGAGGCCGCCTCGATCAGCCGCTCCATGTAGTAATTGGCCTCCGGGCGGCCGGCCCCGCGATAGGCCCCGACCGGGGAGGTGTTGGTGAAGGTGGAATACGAGGCGACCTCGATCACCGGCGTGGCATAGACGCTCTGGATGTTCTTCACCGCATTCACCGTCTGCGGCAGGGTGGTGGCATTGCCCAGATAGGCGCCGAGATTGCCGTAGCCCTGCAGCCGCAGCGCGAGGAATCTTCCCTCCGCGTCCAGTGCCAGCGTCGCCGCCATTTCGTGATCGCGGCCGTGACTGTCGGAGAGGAAGCTCTCCGAGCGCAGATCCGTCCATTTCACCGGCCGGCCGAGCAGGCGGGCGGCCTGCAGGATGCAGACATATTCCGGATAGGCGGCGATCTTCATGCCGAACGAACCGCCGACATTGCCGGTCAGCACCCGGAACTTCGCGACAGGCAGGCCGAACACCGAGGCGAGCGAGTCGCGCAGCCACAGCACCCCCTGGGAGCCGGCGCGGAAGGTGAACCGCTCGGCCGCCGCGTCGTACTCGCCGATCGCCGAGCGCGGCTCCATCGGACAGACCACCACCCGGCTGTTGATCAGGGTCAGCCGCACCACATGCGCGGCACTGGCCAGCGCCGCATCCACCGCTGCGGTGTCGCCATAATGGAAGTCGAGCGCGATGTTGGACGGCGCCACCTCGTGCAGCTGCGGCGCATCCGGCCCGGTCGCGGCGCGGGCGCCCGTGACCGCCGGCAGGGGATCGATATCGGCCAGCACCGCCTCGGCGGCATCGCGCGCCTCGGCCAGGGTGGCGGCGATGACGCAGGCGATCGGCTCGCCGACATAGCGCACCCGGTCGATGCACAGGGCGAGCTGCCTGGGCCTCAGGATGGGGCTGCCATCGCGGTTGCGCACGGCGGTCGCGCCGCCCATCTCGCCGATGCCGGCAGCCTGCAGATCCGCCGCGGTCAGCACCGCCGCCACGCCCGGCATGGCGCGTGCGGCCCGGGTGTCGATCCCGAGCAGCCGGCCATGGGCGTGGCGGCTGCGCACCATCACCGCGTGCAGCTGGCCGGGCAGGTTCAGGTCATCGGCATAGCGGCCCTCGCCGCGCAGCAGCTTGGGGTCTTCCTTGCGTGAGACCGGCTGGCCGATGCCGAACCTGGTCACGCCCATCTGCGCGGCATCGACGGGGAGATCCATCTGCTTGATCCTTGTCCTGGCAGGAACGGCCCTGGCTGGCCGTGGCGGCGCAGCAGTGTCCGCGGTTGGTACAGGGATGAGGATGGCGCTCATGCCGCAATGCGGCAAGACTGACCACTCCCAATTCCGCGTCCCCTTCCGCTCGCGGCGGGGCCGCTCGTCAAGGAGACCGCGATGGCGCACCGACGCAGCGTGTTGCAGGCCGGCCTCGGTCTCGCCCTGTCCGCCCCGGCCCTCTCGCGCGGGGTGCTGGCAGCCCCGGCTGGCGGCTCGCGGGTGCTGCGGTTCGTCCCGGAGGGCAATCTGCAGAACCCGGACCCCATCTGGGCCACCACCACCATCGCCCGCAATTTCGGCTTCATGGTCTGGGACACGCTGTACGGGCTGGACGAGACGCTGACCCCGCGGCCGCAGATGTGCGCCGGCCATGAAGTCTCCGCCGACGGCCTGGTCTGGCGGTTCCGGCTGCGCGAGGGGCTGCGCTTCCATGACGGCGTGCCGGTCCGCGCCGCCGACTGCATCGCCTCGATCCAGCGCTGGTCCAGGCGCGATGGCTTCGGCCAGGTGCTGGCCCGCCAGCTCGACGCCCTGCGCGCGACCGATGATGCGAGCTTCGAGATCCGCCTGACCCGGCCGTTTCCGAAAATGCTGCTGGCGCTGGGCAAGGCGGCCAGCAATGTCTGCTTCGTGATGCCCGAGCGGCTGGCGCGCACCGATGCGTTCACCCAGATCGCCGAGTATGTCGGCAGCGGTCCGTACCGGTTCCTGCGTGACGAATGGTCGCCCGGTGCGCTCGCCGCCTTCGCCCGCTTCGAGGGCTACGTGCCGCGCGACGAGCCGCCGAGCTTCATCGCCGGCGGCAAGCGCGCCTGGTTCGACCGGATCGAATGGGTGGTGATCCCCGACAGCGCCACCGCCTCGGCGGCGCTGATCGCCGGCGAGGTGGATTGGTGGCAGCTGCCGGTGCCGGATCTGTACCCGCTGCTGCGCGCGAGCCCGCTGGTGCGGCTCGAGACGCTGGACCGCATCGGCCAGACCTCGATCCTGCGGTTCAATATGCTCCAGCCGCCCTTCGACAATCTGCGGCTGCGCCGGGCGCTGCTGCCGGCGGTCAGCCAGGCCGATTTCATGGCGGCCGCCCGCGGCGATGATGCCAGCCTGTACCGCACCGATGCCGGGGTGTTCCCGCCCGGTTCGCCGCTCGCGACCGATGCCGGGATCGCGGTGCTGACCGGCCCGCGCGATCTGGCGCTGGCGCGCCGGCAGGTGGCCGCATCCGGCTATCACGGCGAGACCGCGGTGCTGCTCTCGCCCACCGACTACCCGACGCTGGAGGCGCTGTGCCAGGTGGCCCGGGATCTGTTCACGAAACTGGGCATCACGGTCGACTACGCGGCGTCCGACTGGGGCACCGTGGTGCAGCGCCGCGCCAGCAAGCTGCCGGTGGCGCAGGGCGGCTGGAGCGCCTTCTGCACCAACTGGGAGGGGCTGAACCTGAACGACCCGGGCGGGCATTTCCCGATCCTGGGCAATGGCGAGAAGGCCTGGGTCGGCTGGCCGACCAGCCCCCGGCTGGAAGCGCTGCGCGCCGCCTGGTTCGACGCGGAGGACCTGGCCGAACAGCGGCGCATCGCCGCCGAGATCCAGCTGACGGTGTGGGACGAGGTGCCCTATCTGCCGCTCGGCCACTGGTTCCAGCCGGTCGCGGTGCGCACCGACATCGCCGATCTGGTGGCCAGCCCGTTTCCGATCTTCTGGGGCGTGCAGCGGCGCTGACGTGTCGGGCGGCCCGCAAGCCGCCGCCAAGGCGCGGGGGGGCGGGGACGGGAGGACAGCGCTGCGCCCGTGAGCCGGCGCGTCGTCCCTGGGACAGCGAAGCCGCCCTGACGGCCGGCCTCGTCCCCCCCCATTGCGGAACGGCCGCGGAGGGGGACCCCCGCGGCCGTTCGTCCTCCCCGCCGTGTGACCCGGCGCTACTTCGCTGCGGTGGCCCATTCGTGGCTGTGGACCAGTCCGTCGTCGAAGTTCTCGTGATGCTCGTGGTCGTGGAACTGCTCGGTCTCGGTGCTGCCCGCCATCGCGGTGGTGGACGCGGTGCCGCCCGAGATCGCCATCGCCACGGCGTCGAAATACCCCGTGCCCACTTCGCGCTGGTGGCGCGTGGCGGTGTAGCCGTCGGCCTCCGAGGCGAACTCGGCCTGCTGCAGCTCCGAATACGCCGCCATGCCGCGCGCCTTGTAGCCCTTGGCCAGCTGGAACATCGAGTGGTTCAGGCTGTGGAAGCCGGCCAGGGTGACGAACTGGAAGCGGTAGCCCATGGCGCCGATCGTGCGCTGGAAGCTCGCGATCTTCTCCGGGCTGAGCTTCTTCTTCCAGTTGAAGCTGGGCGAGCAGTTATAGGCGAGCAGCTTGCCGGGGAACTGCTTGTGGATCGCATCGGCGAAGCGCTCGGCCTCGGCGAGGTTGGGTTCGCTGGTCTCCCACCACAGCAGGTCGGCATAGGGCGCATAGGCCAGGCTGCGGGCGATCGCATAGTCCACGCCGCGGCCCGGGGCGATGCGGAAATAGCCTTCCGGGGTGCGCTCGCCGGTCAGGAACGGCCGGTCGCGCTCGTCGATATCGGCGGTCAGCAGCTGCGCGGAGTGGGCATCGGTGCGGCACAGCAGCACCGTCGCCACGCCCTCCACATCGGCGGCGAGCCTGGCCGCGTTCAGGGTGCGGATGTGCTGGCTGATCGGCACCAGCACCTTGCCGCCCAGATGGCCGCATTTCTTCTCGCTCGCCAGCTGGTCCTCGAAATGCACGCCGGCGGCGCCGGCGGCGATCATCGCCTTCATCAGCTCATAGGCGTTCAGCGGGCCGCCGAAGCCGGCCTCGGCATCGGCCACGATCGGCGCCATCCAGTAGGTGCCGTCCCGCCCGCCCTCGGCGCGGGCGATCTGGTCGGCGCGGCGCAGCGCGCCGTTGATCCGCTGCACCACCATCGGCACGGAATTCACCGGATACAGCGACTGGTCGGGATACATCTCCCCGGCCAGGTTGGCATCCGCCGCCACCTGCCAGCCGGACAGGTAGATCGCCTTCAGCCCGGCCTTCACCTGCTGCAGCGCCTGGTTGCCGGTCAGCGCCCCGAGCGTGTTCACGAACGGCTCGGTCTTCAGCAGCTGCCACAGCCGCGCGGCCCCCATCTCGGCCAGCGTGTGGCGGATGCGGAACGAGCCGGACAGGCGCGCGACATCGGCCTCGGAATAGTCACGCCGGATGCCGGCGAAGCGGTCCGGCCAGGTCGGCGCGGCGCCGTTGGTGCCATCGGGAGCGTAGGTGGGAAGCGGCATCGAGCGCATCGGTTTGTTCCTTCGGGGTCGTCGATGGAGTGAATTATTGACACTGCGACCGCGAAAGCCCAGCCCGGATCTGGCGGAACCCGCGCAATCCTGTCATGGTTTTGACGTCAACCACGGGAAATCGGTAAAGGCTGTAAAGAATGTCGCGCACGCTGATCGGCGGCACGGTCCGCCGCCTGCGCACCGAGCGGAAGCTGTCGCAGCAGGCGCTGGCCGGCAGGCTGGGCATCTCGGCGAGCTATCTGAACCTGATCGAGCACGACCAGCGCGCCGTGACCGCCTCGCTGCTGATCAAGCTCGCGGAGACCTTGCGGGTCGAGCTCGCGACCCTGTCGGGAGCCGAGGAGCGCAAGCTGGAGGTGGGGCTGCGCGAGGCCTTCGCGGACCCGCTGCTGGGCGCGGACTCGGTGCCGGAGGCCGAGGTCACGGCGCTCGCCGCCAACAGCCCCAACGCCACCCGCGCGGTGCTGGCGCTGTATCGCGCCTGGCGGGTGGCGCGCGAGGATTCCGGCGGCCTCGCCTTGCCCTCCGGCCGGCGCATCCTGCTGCCGACCGAGGAGGTGCGCGACCTGTTCAACGACCGCGCCAACCATTTTCCGGCGCTGGAGGAGGCGGCCGAGGCGATCGTCGCCGATCTCGGCGCCCGGCCCGCCGAGATGAACCACGCGATCGCCGAGCGCCTGCGCCGCCGCCACGGGCTGAGCGTCACCGTGCAGGCGCTGGAGGGCGCGCTGCGCCGCTACGACCCGGGATCGCGCAGCCTCGCCCTGTCGGAAGGCCTGCCGCGGGAGAGCCGGGGCTTCCACATGGCCTTCCAGCTCGCGCTGATGGAAGCGCGCGAGGCGGTGGAGGCGGTGGTGCAGGAAGCCGACCCGAGCTCGCCCGAGGCTGCCGGGCTGATCCGGGTGGGGCTGCTGAACTACGTCGCCGGCGCCGTGCTGATGCCCTACGCGCCGTTCCTGGAAACCGCCCGCGCGCTGCGCCACGACATGGAACCGCTGGCCGCGCATTTCGGCGTGAGCTTCGAACAGGCGTGCCACCGGCTGTCCAGCCTGCAACGCCACGGCGCGCGGGGGGTGGCGTTCTTCTTCGTGCGGGTCGATCCTGCCGGCAATGTCTCCAAACGGTTCTCCGGCGCCGGCTTCCCCTTCGCCCGCTTCGGCGGGTCCTGCCCGCGCTGGGTGGTGCATGCCGCCTTCGCCACCCCGGGCAGCCTGCAGGTGCAGGTGGCGGAACTGCCGGACGGGGCACGGTTCCTGTGCTTCGCCCGCACCGTCGCGCGGCCGGCGGCGCATTGGGGGGACCCGGCGCCGGTCCATGTGGTGGCCCTGGGCTGCGCCATCGGGGATGCCGCGGACGTGGTCTATGCCGACGGCATCGACCTCGACCGCGCGACGGTGGGGATCGGCCTGTCCTGCCGGCTGTGCGACCGGCCGGACTGCCGCAGCCGGGCGTTTCCACCGCTGGAACACCGGCTGGCGCTCGATCCGCTGACCACGGGGCCCAGCCCCTTTCGCTTCGAACTGCGCAGGCCGGTGCGTTGAGCGGGGGCGGGGACACGCGGAAAGCCGGAGCGGCCGGGGGCTTCGCCGCCGTCGCCTCGTCTTCGCTTTCCCCCCTTGGCCGATCGCGCCACCGCCGCCATCTGCGAAACCTGTCGGAAGGACCCCCTGGATGCGCTCAGCCCTGATCGCCTATGCCGCCACGCTGGTCGTCTTTCTCGCCCTCGATGCCGTCTGGCTCGGGACGATCGCGCTCGGACTGTATCGCTCGCGCCTGGGCGAGCTGCTGCTGGAGCGGCCGAACATGGCGGTGGCCGGGCTGTTCTACGCGGTCTACGTCGCCGGGGTGGTGTTCTTCGCGGTTGCCCCGGCGCTGCAGCAGGGCAGCTGGAGCAGTGCAGTTCTGCACGGCGCCGTGCTGGGGTTCATCGCCTATGCCACCTACGACCTGACCAACCTCGCCACGCTGCGCGGCTGGCCGTCCGATCTGGCGCTGATCGATCTCGCCTGGGGCACGCTGCTCACCGCCGCCTCGGCGACCGGCGGCTATATCGTGGCCGCCGCCTTCGCGCGGGGCTGATC
>DAICZL010000124.1 GCA_027311165.1 bacterium | reverse complement strand
CCCGCCACGCGCGCGCCCGCCAAAAGCGCGCGCCCCTGGCGAACGCCACACGCCTGCCAGCGCCGCCGCCCCGCCGGGAGGACGGCATGAAACCAGGACAAGCCCGCGCGATCAGCCGTCTCCGGCGTTGATCTTGCCGGCCGCGGCGTGTTTGCTGCGCCGATGCAGATCCTTACCGGAGAGTCGCGCCTGGCCGGCGTGATCGGCTGGCCCGTCACTCATTCCCGCTCGCCGCGGCTGCATGGCTTCTGGTTGCAGCGTCACGGCATCGACGGCGCCTATCTGCCGCTCTCGGTGCGGCCGGAGGATTTCGCCACCGCGGTGCGCGGCCTCGCCGCTGCGGGCTTCGCCGGCGCCAATGTCACCCTCCCGCACAAGCAGACCGCCTTCGCCCTGTGTGATCACGTCGAGGAATTCGCGAGCCGCGCCGGCGCGGTCAACACGCTGGTGTTCGAGGGCGGACGGATCATCGGCCGCAACACCGACGGCTTCGGCTTCCTGGCCAATCTGCGCGCCCATGGGGTCGATCCGGCCGCCGGGCCGGCGCTGGTGCTGGGCGCGGGGGGCGCGGCGCGGGCGATCGTGGCGGCGCTGCAGGATCTGGGCGTCGCGGTCAGCCTGGCCAACCGCACCCCGGCCCATGCCGCCGCCCTGGCCGGCATGCTGCCGGGGGTGCGGCTGGTCGCCTGGCAGGATCGCGCGGCGGCACTCGCCGGCCAGGCGCTGCTGGTCAATACCACCGCTCTCGGCATGCAGGGCCAGCCGCCGCTCGATCTCGATCTCGCCGCCGCGCCTCGCGGCCTCGCGGTCGCCGATATCGTCTATGTCCCGCTCGAAACCCCGCTGCTGGCGGCGGCGCGGGCGCGCGGGCTGCGCGCGGTCGAGGGGCTGGGGATGCTGCTGCACCAGGCCCGGCCGGGATTCGAGGCCTGGTTCGGCGTCGCCCCCGAGGTCGATGACGCGCTGCGTCGCTTCGTCGCCGGCGATCTGCTGGCGTGAGACCCCGTGCAACCGCGCGTTTCGCCAGGGGATGCGTCCGGCCGGCGCCGCGGATCGCCCGGCGGCGCCAGGCTCGGGCAAGGATCTGGCCCGGGCCGTACGGCCTGAGCGCGGGTCGGCCGGGGCGACGGCCCGGCCGACCCGCCGCCATCACCGCGGGACTGCGCGAGCGCGCAGACTGCGCCCCGGCAGCGCGCGGCGCCCGCCAGCCCCTCGCCCAGGCCGCGCCGCGATGAAGATCATCGGCCTCACCGGCGGCATCGGCATGGGCAAATCCACCGCCGCCGCGGTGTTCCGCCGCGCCCGCATTCCGGTCTTCGATGCCGACGCCACGGTGCACGCCCTGCAGGCGCCGGGCGGCGCGGCGCTGGGCCCGATCGCCGCCGCCTTCCCCGCCACCGTGCAGAACGGCGCGTTGGACCGTGCCGCGCTTCGCCGGGCGGTGCTCGGCCGGCCGGAGGCGCTCACCAGGCTGGAAGCGATCCTGCACCCGCTGGTCCGCCGCGCCGAGCGTGGCTTCCTCGCCAAGGCCCGGCGCACCCGCCGGCGCCTCGCGGTGCTCGACATTCCGCTGCTGTTCGAAACCGGCGGCGCGGCCCGGGTCGATGTGGTGGTGGTGGTCTCCGCCCCGCGCGCGGTGCAGGCGGCGCGGCTGCGCCGGCGGCGGGGCATGGACGAGGCGCAGCTCGCGGCGGTGCTCGCGCGGCAGACGCCCGATGCGGAAAAGCGCCGTCGCGCCGATGTGGTGATCCGCACCGGCCTCTCGCGCCACCACGCCCAGCGCGCGCTGCGCCGGCTGATCCTGGAGCTGCTCGCATGACCCGCTCGGTGCTGTTCGACACCGAAACCACCGGCCTCGATCCCGGCCCCGGCCCGGAAGGCAGGCACCGGGTGATCGAGATCGCCGCCATCGAACTCGACAACGACCTGCCCACGGGGCGGCAGTTCCACGTGCTGATCGACCCCGAGCGCGACGTGCCGGCCGAGGCCGCGCGCATCCACGGCATCACCCGCGAAATGCTCCGCGGCAAGCCCCCGTTCGCCGAGATCGCCGATCCGCTGCTCGCGTTTCTCGGGGACGGCCCGCTGGTCGCCCATAACGCGCCGTTCGATTTCGGCTTTCTCGATGCCGAGCTCGCCCGCATCGGCCGCAAGCCGCTCGACCGTGCCCGCATGGTCGATACGCTGGCGCTGGCCAAGGCGCGGTTTCCCGGCCTGCCCAACAGCCTGGACGCGCTGTGCCGGCGCTTCGAGATCGACCTCTCGGCGCGGACCACCCACAACGCCCTGCTCGACTGCCGGCTGCTGGCCGCGGTATATGTGGAACTCACCGGCGGACGCCAGCGCGGCCTCGCCCTTGGCGCCGGGGCGGGCGGCGAGACGTCGGCCACGCGCTATGAGGCGCAGCCATCGCGCAGGCCGGTGCCGGTGATCCCGACCGAGGCCGAGACCGCCGCCCACGCCGCCTTCATGCTGCGCCTGAAAGACCCGCTATGGCTGTCCGGTTGACCAAACGCACGGGCAGGACACCGGCCGCCTGGATGATCCTCGCCGCGATGGCGGTGATCCTGGGCGCGGGCGTGGTGCTGAGCCTCTATCTGTTCGCCTCGATCGACGCGCTGCGGATGTCCGCCCAGATCGCCGCCGATCAGGACCAGGCCGCCGATGCCGTGCTCGATGCGCTGCAGGACGCCGAGACCGGCCAGCGCGGCTATCTGCTGACCCATGAGGCGCGCTATCTGGCCCCCTACTCCACCGGCTCCGCCCGCCTCACCGCCGCGCTCGACCGGCTGGACAAGGCGGTGGCCGCGGGCGATGGCAGCCTGGCTGGCGATGCCGCCCTGCTGCGCCGGGTCGCCGAGGCACGGCTCGCCGATCTGCGATCCACCCTCGCCCGCTCGGCGACCGAGGGGCTGGGCGCGGCGCGCGAGATGGTGCTGACCGATATCGGCCGCACCGAGATGGACTCCGTCCGCCGGCTGGTGGCGCGCATCGGCGTGACGGCGAGCGGCGAGCGTGAACAGCGGAGGGTCCGGCTGGTATGGCGGGAGAGCCAGGCGATCGTCGCGCTGGCCAGCGTCTCGGGCCTGGGGGCGCTGCTGCTGGGCTTCGCGGCGCTGCGCCTGCTCGCCAGCCGCGAGCGCCTGGCCCAGGTGCAGCAGGCGATCGCCACCCAGTCCGCCCGGCTGCAGGGCACGGTCGATCACCTGCGCGACAGCGTTGCCGTGTTCGACGCCGAAGGGCGGCTGCTGCTGTGGAACCGCAGCTTCTTCCCCCGCACCGGCCTGCCCGAGAGCCTGGCCCGCGCCGGCACGCCATTCGCCGAGTTCGCCGCCGCCGCGGCCGACTGGAGCCCGCCGCTGCTGGCCGACCCGACCCCGCGCGGGGCGCCGCGCACCGCCGAACTGCGCCGGGGCGAGGCGGTGCTGGAGATCTGGCGCAGCCCCATGCCCGATGGCGGGCAGATGCTCGCGATGGCCGACATCACCCGCCGGGTGGAGGCCGAAACCCTGGCGCACCAGGCCCAGCGGATGCAGGCGCTGGGCCTGCTGACCGGCGGCGTGGCCCATGATTTCAACAATCTGCTGCAGGTGATCTCCTCGAACCTCGAATTGCTGCAGGGACGCCTGGCCGAGGAGGATCCGGGCCGCGCCTGGCTGGACGGCGCGCTCGCCGGGGTCGAGCGCGGCGCGCGGCTGGTGAGCTACCTGCTGGCCTTCGCCCGCCGCCAGCAGCTCATGCCCAGCACGATCCGCCCCGCCACGCTGTTCGCCGGGCTCGAGGACATGCTGCGGCGGATCATGGACCCCAGGATCACCCTCCGCCTCGCCTGGCCAGCGGACCTGTGGGACCTGCGCGCCGATCTGAACCAGCTGGAAAACGCCGTGCTCAACCTGGCACTCAACGCCCGCGACGCCATGCCGGGCGGGGGCAGCCTCGCGATCAGCGCCGCGAATGTCGTGGTGGGGCCGGAGGAGACCGCCGCCAAGCCCGAACTGCAGGCCGGCGCCTATGTCATGATCCTGGTCGAGGATACCGGTATCGGCATGACCAGCGAGCAGATCGCGCATGCGGTCGAGCCGTTCTTCACCACCAAATCCGCGGGCCGGGGCACCGGTCTCGGCCTGTCGATGGTCTATGGCTTTGCCCAGCAATCGGGCGGCAGCGTGCAGCTGGAAAGCACGCCCGGCCAGGGGACGCGGGCGCGGCTCTATGTGCCGCGGGCGCAGACCGCGGCGGATGGCGGTCTCGGCGTCGTGCTGGCCGGCGGGGCGAGCGGGGCGG
>DAICZL010000107.1 GCA_027311165.1 bacterium | reverse complement strand
CCCGCCCCAGGGACCGGCGTTCTCCCCCGGCCCATCGGAACCCGCTTCCCTGGGGCAATACCCTCCGGGAACAGGGGGCGGGCCAGGGCACGGGGTCTGGCGCCGCGGACGCAAATCGTTGCGCAAGCAGAGAGCCCTCTGGCCATCCCGCCTTGGACGATCATGCAGCGCATCACCCTGACGGCCGATGATTTCGGTCTCTCCGAACAGGTCAACGAAGCGGTCGAGCGCGCCCATCGCGACGGCTGCCTGGACGCCGCCAGCCTGATGGTCGCCGGCCCCGCCGCCGCCGATGCCATCCGCCGCGCCCGCGCCCTGCCCGGCTTGCGCGTCGGGCTGCATCTGGTGGTGATCGAGGGGCCGGCGGTGCTGCCTCCGGCTTCGATCCCCGATCTGGTGGATGCGCGCGGCTGGTTCCCCTCCGACCAGCTTCGTCTGGGGCTCCGCTATGCGTTCCGTCGCCAGGCGCGGCGGCAACTCGCCGATGAGATCCGCGCCCAGTTCGCAGCCTACGCCGCGACCGGACTGCCGCTCGCCCATGCCGACGCGCACAAGCACATGCATCTGCATCCGGTGGTCGGAGCGCAGCTGATCCGCATCGGCCGGGATTTCGGGCTGCGCCGGATCCGGGTGCCGGCGGAGCCGGCCTCGGTGCTGGCGGCGTGCGGCCATCGGCCGATCCTGGCCGACCGCGCGCTGCATGGCTGGACCCGCGTGCTGCGCCATCAGGCAAGGCGGGCGGGCCTTGCGTTCCCCGACCAGGTGTTCGGCCTGGCCTGGAGCGGGGCGATGACCCGCGCGCGGCTGCTGCGCCTGGCCGCGCATCTGCCGGAGGGGGACAGCGAGATCTATCTGCATCCTGCGACCGGCCAGGACGGGCTGGCCCAGGCGCTGATGCCGGGCTACCAGCCCCAGGCGGAACTTGCGGCGCTGCTGGACCCGGCGGTGGAAGCCGCGCTGGGGCGCACGCCGAAGGGCGCCGGGGAAGGTCGAACCTCTCATTCCCCCCTCTGCCAACGGGAAGACCCGCCAGGGACCTGAGATCCTTCATCCCCCGGGGTACAGGCTCCAGCGAAAGCGATGAGGGGGCAGCGGCCTGCATGGCTCTTGCCCCAGCTGCTCCGCAGGGGTGAGCTCACCGCACCAGGCACGCCCCCGGATCGGTCCGCTCGCGTGCAAATTAACCCGGCGGGGCGGATACCCACATGCGCGGCATTGCTCTACCTTTCCTCGGCCGTCGCCCTGCGGTGGTCCGACGGTTCGGCTCTCTTGTTACGGGAAAGGACTTCTCCATGGCTCAGTCTCATGCCGGCCTGCGCGGGGCCGGACTTCGTCGCGTGGTGATCATCGCCACGGTGCTCGGCTTCACCTTCGCCGGTGGCTTCGGTCTGGCGGTCGCCGCGCAGCCGCGGATGCAGGCGGCGCTGACCGCGCTGCAGAGCGCGCTCGGTGAATTGCAGGCGGCCGACGCCGACAAGGCCGGCCACCGGGCCAAGGCGATGACCCTGGTGCAGCAGGCGATCCGCCAGGTGGAAGCCGGAATCGCCGCGGCCCGCTGACGTGCGCTATTTCACGTCGATATAGACATGGCCCTCCGACGCGCCGCTCAGCACGTCGTGAGGGTCATCGCCGCTCAGCAGATTGCCGGGATCGCCGTGCAGCACATCCTTGGGCAGGTTCGGTTCCGCCGCCTGGCAGGTGGTGCCGTAGGGCGAGACCGGCACATCCGCTTCGACCTGGCCGCGCAGGCCACGCGGCACGCCGGGCATGCCGCCAAGGCCGAGGAACAGCGGCATCGTGCCTTGCGGCGCGGGGTCTGGGGTACAATCGGCAGGCTGGGCGCCCGCCAACGGAGCGTGCGCGGCAAGCCCCAGGACGGAGAACACGATCACTCTGCGCATGAGGCAGTATCGGCTGGATGACCTTAACAAGATGCATAGGGTCCCGGTGGCGGGGGGATCGGCGCAGGCCCGCCTGGAAGCGACCGCGGATCGGCGCGGAAAGAGCACCCCCGGCGGACTGCACTGATGCCGATCCGCCGCCTGCGCATCGCCAGCCGCTCTGAAATACGCACGCCCTCCTCGCGCGCCCCCTCAAGGAAGGGTGGCGGACGGGGCATGCGTCGATCGGGTCCGCGGACAGCCTGGCCGATGCCCTCGGCACCACCCGCCATGAGGCCACCTCCGCAAAGCCCGGCCCCGCCCGCGCCGGGGCCGCGTCTGCCCGAGCCAAGCGTGACGGCCAAGCCGGCACGAGACGTTGGCCGATCTGATAGACGATGGGCTACCGCTCTTGCACTCTGTTTTACCGAGCACGTCTCTCGCGGTTCCAGTCAACCGGATGCGATATTGCGCTAGGGCTCGCGCAGGCTTTCATGGAGGCCGCGCAGGATCGGGTAGAGGAAATACGAGATCACGCTGCGCGAACCCACCTCGATCTCGGCGGTGACGGTCATCCCTGGAATGACCTGGGCGCCCTCGGCCAGATCGTGCAGACGGGTGCTGTCGAGCTCGACCTGGCTGTGGTGGTACATCGGCGGACCGCCGGTCGCGGCGGCCACGGACTCCTCGCCGATCGACCGCAGCCGGCCGCTCAGCGCGCCGTGGCGCTGATAGGGGAACGCGTCGACCTTCACCACCACCCGATCGCCCAGCCGCGCATAGCCGACATCGGCCGAGCCGATCGCGATATCGGCGATCAGCTTCGCATCGGCGGGGACCAGGGTCACCAGCGGCTCGGCCTCGTGCAGCACCGAGCCGACCGAGCGATGCGCGAGTTCCAGCACCACGGCATCCTCCGGCGCGGTGAGCACGACGAGATCCTTCATGCGCCGCGCCTTGGTGATGCTCTCCGCGACTGCGGCGGCATCGGCGCGGGCACGGACCAGCGCTTCGAGGAGATCACGCCGCCAGCCATCGACGAAGGATTTCCGGTCTGCCTCGACCGAGAGCAGCCCGTGGCGCAGTTCGGCCAGATGCGCCTGCGCCGCCTGCAGATCGCGCTCGGTGCGCATGCGGTCGACCTGCGCGGTGAGCAGATTCAGTTTGGAGCCGACTTTCGTGTCGTAGAGGGTCGCGCGCATGGTCTGGACTTCCTGCGCGACGGCGGATTGCTGGGCGAGTGAGGCCCCGGCCTGCTCGGCCGCGGCGATCTCCGGCCCGAAGGCGGCGATCTTCTGGTCGAACTCGTCGAGTCGGGCCCGGTACTGCGACTGGCGCTGGGCATGGAGGGTCGATTGCAGCTGCCAGTCCGCACCCTCGCCCGCCACGACGAATGCCGTGCCGGCGATCTCGGCCTCGAGCCGAGCGGTCTCGGCATCGAGCGCGGCGCGCCTGGTGCCGAGCAGGGTCCAGTCGGCCTCCGTGAAGGTCGGATCGAGGGTTGCGAGCACCTGGCCGCGATGGACGACATCGCCCGCCTTCACCCGGATCTCGCGGATGATCGACAGCTGCATGGGCTGCACCACCACGGTCGGCGCATCGGCGAGCAGCCGCCCGCTGCCCAGCACGACGACATCGACGCGCACCAGCGAGGCGACCAGGATCAGCGCCAGGAACAGTGCCATCGCGAGATAATGGGTGTTGCGCAGGGCGGGCGCCGGCGCCTCGATCAGGAAATCCTCGAGGTCGTGCTCCGCCTGGCCGGCCCGATCGGCAAGCCAGGCCCGCTCGGTAGCGGCCCTGGCCGCCCACAGGCGCGGCAGTGCCGGCAGCCACGCGCGCAGTGCCGGCGGGCGGGCGCTCATGCGAAATGCCTGGTCTGCTGCTGCCACAGCCGCCGGTAGCTGTCGCAGCGTTCGAGCAGGGTGGCGTGCGGGGCGAAATCGAGCACGCTGCCCTCCTCCAGCACCAGGATCGCATCGGCGCCGGCGAGCGAGGTCAGGCGGTGGGAGACGATCAGCAGGGTGCGGCCGCGGGCGATCTCGAGCAGATTCTCCTGCACGATGGCCTCGCTCTCCGGATCGAGCGCGCTGGTCGCCTCATCGAAGATCAGCAGCCGGGGCCGGGTCAGCATGGCACGGGCGATGGCGATGCGCTGGCGCTGTCCCCCGGAGAAATTGGCGCCGTTCTCCTCGATGATCGTGTCGAAGGCATGCGGCAGGCGGTCGATGAATTCGCCAGCCCCGGCCATGTGCGCGGCCTCGATGATCTCGGGCAGAGTCGCCTCGGGGCGAGCGGCGGCGATGTTGTCGCGCACGCTGCCGCGAAACAGGAAATTCTCCTGTAAGACCACCCCGATGCTGCGCCGCAGATGCGCCAGGTCGATATGGCGGATATCGACCCCGTCCAGCCGCACCACCCCTTCCTGAGCGGTCTGCATGCCCTGGATCAGCCGGGTCAGCGTGGTCTTGCCGGAGCCGGAGCGCCCGACGATGCCGATGATCTGGCCCTCGGCAATGGTCACCGAAACCCGATCCAGCACCGGCGCGGCGGCGTCGCGGTAGCGAAAGCTGACCCGGTCGAAGACGATCGCGCCGGTGATGACCGGGGCGGTGCCGGTCTGGGCCGGGTCCCGCTCGGGCGGATGGCCCATGACGGTGCCGAGCATCTTCACCGCCAGCGAGGTCTCCTGATATTCATTGATCAGGCCGACGATCTGCACCAGCGGCCCGGTGACGCGGCCGGCCACCATGTTGAAGGCAACCAGCGCGCCGAGGCTGAGCGTGCCGTCGAACACGGCGGTGGCGCCAAAGCCCAGGACACAGATCTGCATCGCCTTGTCGAGAAGCTGGGTGATCACCCCGGCGGCGGCCGAGATGCGCCCGACCCGGGCCCTGCCACGCACGCTGCCGACGATCTTCTCGTTCCAGGACGCGAGCCGCACCGGCTCGAGCGCCAGGGATTTCACCGTGCGCATGCCGTGGATGGTCTCGACCAGATGGCCCTGCCGCGCGCCCTCGGCCTGGTACAGCCGTTCCAGCTGGCGGCGGAAGACCGGCAGCATCACGCCGATGATCGCCGCCATGGCGAGCGAGAAGCCGAGCACGATCAGCGTCAGCTTGACGCTGTAGAGCAGCAGCATCACCAGCAGCCGCGGCAGGGTGATCGCATCGAGCATGGTCTGGAACAGCCGGCCGGTCAGGAAGTGACGGATCGTGTCGGTCTGCTGCAGATGGCGCACCAGGACGCCGGTGGTGGTCGCCTCGAAGAAGCCGGGCGGCAGGGCGGGCAGGTGGGGGAAGGGGCGCGAGGCCAGCCGGGCATCGACCTTGCTGGTGATGACGGTCATCAGATACTGGCGGACATAGCTGAACAGCCCGTCGAACAGGGTCAGCGTGGCGAAGATCAGCATCAGCGCGGTCAGGGTCTGGTAGCTGCGATGGGTGATGACCTTGTCGATCAGGATCTGGAACATCAGCGGGGTGGCGAAGGCGATCAGCGTGGACATCAGCGCGGCCAGGGCGACATCGCGCAGCAGGGCCCGGTGCTGAAGGATGTCCGGCAGGAACCAGCGCAAGCCGAAACCCTTTGCCAGGCTCGGCTGGGCGGCCGGCTTGCAGACCACCAGCGTGCCGGCCCAGTCGCGTTCGAACTCGGCACGGGGAAGGCGAACGATGCCACCCGCCTCCTGCAACGGATCGATCAGCGAGACGGATTGGTCCTTGGCCGCATGCACCACCCTGACGACCACCACCCAGCGGCCGTCTTGCAGGATCGCCATCACCGGATAGGCATGCTGGATGGCGCAGAGCCGGCGCCATTTATAACCTTCCAGCACGCGGGCCTGCAGGCCGGCGCGCCGGGTGATGCGCAGCACCGAGCCGAGAGTATCGGCCTCGTCCGCCAGGGCAAAGGATTCCGGGGCCAGCTGCACCCCGCGCCACATGCACATGATGAACAGGCAACGCAGCGCCGTGTAGTGCGACGACGGGCTCAATGAAGTGATCATACCGGCGGATCGTCCTGCAACCGGGGCGATGCTGCCGTGCCAAGGTTAAGGCCGCGTGATGAAGCGACCCGAAGCGGCGTTAGGGATTTGGCGACACTGCCATGTCACCAATGTCAGTGCGTGAAGGAGGTGGTCCGCCGGAACAGGCGGGTTCATCGCCTGAATCTGAGAGAACGGCAGAAAATCTGGTCGGCCAGGTTCATGGCCGGCGGGCG
>DAICZL010000100.1 GCA_027311165.1 bacterium | reverse complement strand
CTCTTCCTGTCAGGCCCCGACCGCGCGCAGCCTCGGCGTGGCGACGGCGCCGATCTCGGCATATACGTCCAGATAGTCCTCGGCCATGCGCCGCGCGGTGAAGCGGCGTTCGAACTGGCTGCGCACTTCCTCGTGGCTGAGCTGGTCGAGCTTGCCGATCGCGGCCACCGCCGCCGTCTCGTCGGGGACGATGAAGCCGGTAATGCCGTGGTCGATCACCTCGGGCACGGAGCCGTGGTTATAGGCGATCACCGGGGTGCCGCAGGCCATCGCCTCGATCATCACCAGGCCGAAGGGTTCCGGCCAGTTGATCGGGAACAGCAGCGCCTTCGCGCCGGAGAGGAATTCCGGCTTCTGCGCGTCGTTGATCTCGCCGATGAATTCCACGTGCGGCAGGGCCAGCAGCGGCTTGATCTCGGCGTCGAAATACTCCTGGTCGGCCTTGTCGACCTTGGCGGCGATCTTCACCTTCATGCCGGCGCGCCCGGCGATGCGGATCGCCTTGTCCACGCCCTTTTCCGGCGACACGCGGCCCAGCACGGCCAGATAGTCGCGCTTCATCGGGCGCGGGGTCAGGATGTGTTCGGGCATGCCGTGCAGCACGGTGCGCACCCAGTTGACCCGCTGCAACGGCCGGCGCTGGCTGTCGGAGATCGAGACCAGCGGCACGTCGGGGAACAGTTCGTAGGCGGACTTGAACTCCGGCAGGTCCAGCCTGCCGTGCAGCGTGGTCACGAACGGCGTGCGCTGGCGCGAGAACAGCGAGGCCGGCCAATAGTCGATATGGAAATGCAGCACGTCGAACTCATCGGCGCGGCGGCGCACCATCTCGATCAGGCGGGCATAGGCGGCGACCCAGTCACGCATGTCCGGATCGAGCCGGATGGCCTTCGGCCAGACCGCTTCCAGCTTGGCGCTGGTCACGGAGTCGCCGCTGGCGAACAGGGTCACGTCGTGGCCCATGGCGACGAGTTCCTCGGTCAGCGAGGAGACCACGCGTTCGGTTCCGCCATACAATTTCGGCGGCACAGCCTCGAACAGCGGCGAGATCTGGGCAATACGCATAGTAAAGGCCCCCTTTTTGACAAGCACTCTTCAAAGTGCAGACGCGTCTCTTAGGGGGTTTGTTCTTGCAAGAGTTCTTGCATCCCCCGGTAGCTTTAGATATATCAATCGAATGTGGCGAAAGATCGGCGCCTCCGTGGGCAGTCCGTGGCGGCTCCCCGGACCCTGCCGATGTTTGCGCGACTCGCCATGAAGGGACAACGTGACGGACGGCTTACGGTTCCCTTTCCGCCGCCTCGGGTGAGGCTCCATGTCCAGGCTCATCGTCGTTTCCAACCGCGTTGCCCCGATCACCGAGGGGCAGCCCACCGCCGGCGGCCTCGCCGCGGGCGTGATGGACGCGCTCAAGGAAAAAGGGGGCATCTGGTTCGGCTGGAGCGGCGAAATCGTCCCCGCCGGCGCGGCCGGGGAAGCACGGGAACAGGCGCTCGGCCCGATCCGGCTGTTCACCGTCGATCTCTCGCGGCGGGATTACGACGAATACTACCGTGGCTTCGCCAACGATACGCTGTGGCCGACGCTGCACTATCAGACCGCGCTCGCCCGTTTCGACTGGGGTGAGTTCGCCGGCTACCGCCGGGTCAATGCCCTGTTCGCCAAGGCGATCGCGGCACTCGCCGCCCCCGAGGACATCGTCTGGGCGCATGACTACCACCTGCTGTGCCTGGCCGAGGCGATGCGGGAAGCGGGATGCGCCAACCGCATGGGGCTGTTCCTGCACACCCCGTTCCCGGCGCCGCAGGTGCTGATGACCATGCCCGCCCATGCCGAGCTGATGCGCAGCCTGTGCCAGTTCGATCTGATCGGGTTTCAGACCGATATCGACCGCGCCGCCTTTGCCGACTACCTGGTTCGCGAGGCCGGCGCCCGGCAGGGCCGCGGCCAGGCGCTGCACGTCTTCGGCCGCGAGATCCGCACCGGCGTCTATCCGATCGGCGTCGATGTGGCCGAGGTGCGGGCCCAGGCGCTGGCCCCGGCGCGTGACGCCGCCCAGCTGCGCGCCAGCATGGGCGGGCGGCGGCTGCTGATCAGCGTCGACCGGCTGGATTATTCGAAAGGATTGCGCCAGCGCTTCGCCGCCTTCGAACGCTTCCTCGAGGATTATCCTTCCGCCCGCGGCGATGCCACGCTGCTGCAGATCGCACCGCCCTCGCGCTCGGATGTGCAGACCTATCGCGAGATCCGCCGCGAGCTGGAGGCCGAGGCCGGGCGCATCAACGGCCGCTTCGCCGAGCTCGACTGGATGCCGCTGCGCTACCTCAATCGCGGCTTCGCCCGCGCCCAGCTGATGCCGCTCTATGCCGTGGCCCAGATCGGCCTGGTCACGCCGCTGCGCGACGGGATGAACCTGGTCGCCAAGGAATTCGTGGCCGCCCAGGACCCGCAGGACCCGGGCGTGCTGGTGCTCTCGCAATTCGCCGGGGCGGCGCGGGAACTGACCGCGGCGCTGATCGTCAACCCGTTCGATATGACCGGGATCGCCCGCGCCCTCGACCGGGGCCTGGGCATGCAGCGAGGCGAACGGATGGAACGCCATGCCGATCTGCTGCGGGTGATGCGCCGCAACAGCCTGGCGCGCTGGCGCGACCGCTTCGCCGCCGACCTGGCCGGGCGGAAGCAGGGCATCGTGCCGGTGCAATGACGGTGCCGGGGGGAGGGGCAGGATCCCCGCCCCAGGCAATGCCTTGTCCCAATGAACCATCGGCGGCGCTCCCGGTCGTCCCGGCGCACGATCCGGGCGCTTCCACAAGAAATCCTGGCCCGAGGACGATGAGCGCAGCATCGCATCGGGGTGATCTCAACCGCGATAAAATTGCTCGACAGAACAAAAGGAGCGCGATCGGACCGCAAATCCGGTTCAATCGGTTCCGATCGCGTACGCGGACCGATGCCCACCCCCTTGACGGAACGGGGTTGGCCGCTCAGCCCGCCACCCCGAGCCGGCGGGCGCAGGCGGCGACGCAGCGCGCGAAGACCGCCAGATCCTGCCAGCGCCCCGCCGCCGGCGGCGGTCCGGCCAGCAGCACCCCGCCCGCGGCAGCGATCGCGCCGTCGATCATCAGATTATCGGCCAGGCCGAAATCCTCCAGCAGCATCCCCTCCTCGTCCCGGGTGGCCGGTCCTGCGCATCCAAGGCTGCGCCGCGTCCGTTCGGTGAAAGCCTCGGTCGCAACGGTGTAGCCGAAGATCGGCAGACCGAGCCCGCGGGCGAAGCCGAGCTCCCACACCGTGCCGGCATCGGCGCTCGGGCCCCGGAACGGCGTCAGATTCGCGATCAGCGCCGCCGCGTCGCGGATATGCGCCTCGTTGCAGAGATGGATGCGCCGCCATGCCGGCAGCGCGTCCCAGCCGGGCGGGGAAGTGGCGAGTGCATCGAGCGGGCTGACCCCCTCCAGCCCGTGGGCGGCGCAGACGGCCTTCTTGCGCGCCGCGCAGGCGGCGGCGTCGGGCAGGAAGACTTCGGGGCCGGCCAGATAGACTCGGGGGCGCATGCAGGCGAGGCTGCCGGTTTCCCCGACCCCAGCCAAGCGGACCCCAACCCGATGGACATGCAGCGCGAATATGACAACCGCGGCAAGGTGCCCGGATATCCCGCGATCCTGGAAGGCTGGCAGCGTGACGCCGCCGCCTTCCGTGCCGCCTGGCAGCAGGCCGAGCCCGGCCTCGCCTATGGCCCGAGCCCGCGTCAGGCGCTCGATCTGTTCTGGCCGGGCCCGGCGCGGGAGGGGCCGGTGGCGCTGTTCATCCATGGCGGCTACTGGCAGATGCTCGACCGGTCCTGGTTCAGCCATCTCGCCGCCGGGCTGCTCGGCCATGGTGTCGCGGTCGCACTGCCCTCCTATGATCTCTGCCCTGATGTCAGCCTGGATGCGCTGGTCGAACAGCTGCGCGCGGCCGCCGGCTTCCTCCATCGCCGCCACGCCAGCCGTCCGCTCGCCATCGGCCATTCCGCCGGCGGGCACCTGGCGGCGATGCTGCTCGCCACCGACTGGCCGGCGCGCGGCCTGCCGGCGGGGCTGGTGCCGGCCGCGCTGCCGCTGAGCGGCCTGTTCGACCTGGCGCCGCTGCGCCAGACCACGATCAACCAGGCGCTCGGGCTCGATGCGGACGCGGCGGCGCGGCTGTCGCCGATCCATCTGCCCGCCCCCGGCCTGCCGATCCACGCCGTGGTCGGCGGCGAGGAGGGGGCGGAATATGAACGCCAGTCGCGCAGCATCGCCGAGGCCTGGGGCGGCAGCTGGGAAGCGGTGCCGGGGGAGAACCACTTCACCATCGTCGCGCCGCTGGCCGATCCGGGCTCGGCCCTGGTGCGTCGGGCGGTCGCCTTGCAGGCGCCGGGCGGCGTGGCGGCGCGCTGAGACCGTCGTCCCCCGCCTTTCCGGCCGAACCCGGGCGCAGTCCTCTCGCCGGGCCGCCATCCTTCCGCCCCGGGGTCCGTCTTTCCCGTCGTTGACCCGACGGGGCCGGCTTCGCATAACCAGGGGATCGGCAAGGGGGATCGTCCATGAACGCGACCTGCATCGTCGGCTGGGCCCATACGCCATTCGGCAAGCTGGACGACCCGGATGTGGAGAGTCTGATCGGCCGGGTCGCCGGTGCCGCGATCGCGGATGCCGAAATCGCGCCCTCGGAGATCGACGCGGTGTTCGTGGGCGTGTTCAATGGCGGCTTCGCCAGGCAGGATTTTCCGTCCTCGCTGGTGCTCCAGCACCTCCCGGAACTGCGCTTCCGTCCCGCCACCCGCTATGAGAACGCCTGCGCCACCGGCTCGGCGGCGATCCATGGCGCGCGTGACTTCCTGGCCGCCGGGCGCGGCCGCTTCGCGCTGGTGGTCGGTGCCGAGAAGATGACCGCGACCGCCCCCGCCCAGATCGGCGATATCCTGCTGAGCGCCAGCTACCGGCGCGAGGAGGGCGACATCCCGGCCGGCTTCGCCGGCGTGTTCGGGCGCATTGCCGAGCGCTATTTCCAGCTGCATGGCGATCAGTCCGACGCGCTGGCCGCGATCGCCGCCAAGAACCATCGCAACGGCGTGGACAATCCTTACGCTCAGATGCGCAAGCCGCTGGACGTGGCGTTCTGCCGCACCGTCAGCGAGAAGAACCCCTATGTCGCCGCCCCGCTCAAGCGCACCGATTGTTCGCTGGTCTCCGACGGCGCCGCGGCGCTGGTGCTGACCGATGACGCCACCGCGCGGACGATGGGCAAGGCAGTGCGCTTCCGCGCTGCCGTGCAGGTCAATGATTTCCTGCCGCTGTCACGGCGCGATCCGACGAAGTTCGAGGGGGCGGCCCACGCCTGGCGGCAGGCGCTGACCGAGGCGGGGGTGGGGCTCGATGATCTGTCCTTCGTCGAGACGCATGACTGCTTCACCATCGCCGAGCTGCTGGAATACGAGGCGATGGGGCTCGCCCCCTACGGCCAGGGCGCGCGGGCGGT
>DAICZL010000078.1 GCA_027311165.1 bacterium | reverse complement strand
GATCAGCCGGGGGTGCGGGCGCGCTCGGCCTGCGAAACCTGCGACCGCCGCCTGGGCCCGGCGGAAATGATCCCGCTGCTGTCCTATCTGACGCTGCGCGGGCGCTGCCGCTGCGGACAGGCGCGCATCGCACCGATGCATCTGGCGATCGAGCTGCTGGCCCTGGCGATCGGGCTGATCGCGCTCGCCGCCGGGGAAAGCGGCGCGCGGCTATGGCTCGATTGCGCCCTCGGCTGGACCCTGCTCGCCGCCGCCTGGATCGACTGGGAGCATTTCTGGCTGCCCGATGTGCTGGTACTGCCGCTGATCGTGCTGGGCCTGTGCGCAACCTTCCTGCTCGAACCAGACGCGATCGCCGATCATGCGATCGGGGCGATCGCCGGCTATCTCGGCTTCCGGCTGGTGGCGCTGCTGTATCGCCGGCTGCGCGGTCGCGAGGGGCTGGGCGAAGGCGATGCCAAGCTGCTGGCGGCGGCGGGCGCCTGGCTGGGCTGGCAGCAACTGCCCTGGGTGGTGCTGGCCGCGGCGCTGCTGGGGCTCGGACTGGCGCTGGTGCTGATGATCCGCGGCCGCAGCCTCTCGGCGGACACGGCGCTGCCGTTCGGGCCCTGCCTCGCCGGCGCGCTCTGGCTCACCCGGCTGTTCGGGGGCTGGCTGGGATCCTGACCCTGAGTGATGGACGCAAGGACGCGCAACGGACGGCGAGGCCAGAGGGTCCCCCGCACGCGCCGTTACCGCCGTCCTGTCATCCTGCCCACCAGCGCATCATAGTTGGCCAGGTAATCCGGCATGGCCAGATGCGCCTCGGCATATTTGCGTGCACCGGCGCGGATCCGCTTTGCCAGCTTCACATCCTCCAGCACCTCCAGCACGGTCCGGGCGACCGCCTGTGGATCGAGGAAGGGCGCCAGCCGGCCGTTGCGCCGGTCGGTGATGAATTCCCGCACCGGCGCGGTGTCACTGCCCCCCACCGCGCAGCCCACCGCCAGCGCCTCGCGCAGCGACCAGGACGCGACGAACGGATAGGTCAGGTAGATATGCGCATCCGAGCGCTGCAGCAGCCGCACGTAATCGGGGTAGCGCAGCCGCCCGACGAAATGCACGCGGTCCGGATCGATCCGTGATCCGAGTTCGGCCAGCATCACCTCCCGCCAGCTTCCCTGCGCCGGCCTCGCGCCATAGCTCACGCCATCGCCGCCCACCACCAGCACCCGCACATCGCTGCGCCCCTGCAACAGATCCGGCAGCGACCGCATCATGATGTGAAAGCCGCGATAGGGCTCGAGATCGCGGGCGACATAGGTCACCAGCTTCTCGTTCAGGCCGATCTTCACCCCGCCGATCGTCTCGGCGCTGCGCCGCGGCGCCGGTCGCGGGCGGCAGAGATCGAGATCGACGCCCTCGGCCAGGATGTCGATCCCTTGCTGCGCCCAGTCCGGATAGGTCGAGCGCTGCCATTCCGTCGGGCTCTGGCCATGGCCGCCGAGTTGCAGCGCCAGAAGATTGATCGCGTTCTTGGCCCGGATGCGCGGATGATCGGCCGGATCGGTCGGGAATTCCGGGTCGAAATCCACATCCGAGCCGTGCAGACGGTAGAAGTATTCATAATAGCCGAGCAGCGGCACGTCTGGGAATACATCACGGATGTTCAGTAATTCGCCCCAGCCGTGATGGCCGATGATGATGTCGGGCGAGAAGCCCAGCGCCTTGACGCTGCCGGCGGTGCGCGCGACGGCCTCGGCGCGCAGCATGGCCGCTTCCAGTTCCTGCACGGTGCGATGGGTATCGGGCGCCGGCGGGCGGGCCAGGCGATAGACCACCTTGCGGACGCCGGGGATGGTGTTGGCGTTGGGCTCCGACAGGAACACCACCTCGTTGCGCTTGCTGGCGACGAGATGGCGGACGAAGTGCAGGAACTGGCCCGGGAAGTTCTGATGCAGAAACAGGTATCGCACGCGCCACCCTTACGCCGGCCGGACCGGCATGGGGCCGGCGGCTGTTGGTCCTTGTCGCGGGGGACGGAGGAAGGCCAAAGGGGGCTGCCTTTCGGAGACCCGCCAGGGACCAGACATCTCCGGACCCGCATCCCGTGAAGAATACCCCCCAGGGAGAGCCGCTCCGGACGGCGCTGCCCGCTGGTGGAGTGCCCGCAGACGCATGGCGGAGGAGCCCTGGTCTTCCCGGCGCAATTCCGACGATCGCGCCACGGATCGAGATCGGAAAGCTAGCGCGCCCGGCGTCCCTTCGGCGGCGGCGCCTTGGCCCCCCGCGCGCCTTGCTTCGGCTTGTCAAGCGGTGCCCCACGACCGGAGGGCGCGGGGCGGGCCGGGCTGCGGCCGGGCTTCTCCCCGGCGCGCGGCTGCAGGAGGATCTGGAACGCCTCCAGCGGCGCCAGGCTCTCCGCCGCGCACGCCTCGCCCCCGGCAGCGGTCCGGCCTTGCTGCCATCGACGAAGCTCGCGGCATAGCTGCAGGTGAACGCGGCGGCGGCATCGCCGAGCAGGCGCAGCCGCAGCCCCAGGATGGGCAGAGCCATGCCGCGGCTGCCGCAATACTCCCCCCCCTTCACCCAGGGCGACTGCCAGCCGCGCCCCAGCACGGCCTGGTATTCGATCTCGGTCGCGGCGATACCGGACGGCGGGGAGATCGAGAAGCCCTCGATCCAGCGCTGGCTGCCCGGGACACCGGTCCACTCCCCCAGCACGCCGGGCACATCGCCCATGCGCTGGATATGGGCCAGCACTTCGCCGGGCCGGTCGGTCCGGGCGGCGGGGCCGGGCAGCGGCGGCGCAGCGATGGGAGCAGGCGCCGGGGCCGAGGCGCCGGCGCTGAGCTGCATCACCTGCAGGCGGGGGGCGGATTCGCGGGCCTGCGGCGCCTGATAGACGGTCACCAGGATCTGCGCCGGGCCGCCCGAGACCCGCACCAGCGCGGCATCCTGCACCCCCGACAGCCAGCCATCGTCGCGGAAGCTGCGGATATCGACCGATTCCGGCCGGCCGGCGGCGTGCGGGGGCAGCGAGACGCGCACCCCGGGCAGGCCGGAGGAGGGTTCGGCCACCGCCGAGCCGGGGGCATGGAAGATGCAGAACAGCCCCGGCTCCAGCGTCATCAGATGGCCGCCGACCTTGAGCTCGACCACCCGGCCGGGGCCCGATTGCGGAACGGCTGCCGGGGGGGCTGCCGCGGGTGGCGCGGCCAGTGCCGCGGTGCCGGCTTTTGGCATAATGTCTCTCGCTCCGCCTTCTCGTTGCGTTGCCGATCGATCGAGTCCGGGCCCGATGCGCGACCTGTCTCCGTCCGCATCCCCGATCCGATTGAATTGCTGTGTCGATTCATTCATGGCGGTTCTACCGGCCGAGGGCAAGCAATGCATTGTTGACAGCCTGCGGTGGCAGACCGAGCGGCAGCAGCCAGCCACGCCCGGTGCGGCGGATGCGCTCGGCCGGGACGCCGAGATCGAAGGCCACGGCACGCAGGCCAGCCCGCCAGGCCTGGCTGAGGGTGAAACACCAGGTCTCCGGCCAGAGCGAGGGGATCAGGGCGAGATCGGCATGCTGGGCGCGGATCAGCTGCTCCACCTCGTCCTCCTGGTACCGGCCGGTGACGAACACATGACCGGTCGCGATCAGCCTGGCATCGTCGATGGTATGGCCGATCACGGTAAAGGACAGCTTGAGACCGCGGGCGGCCGCGTCGCGGGCGCAGGCCAGCAGCAGCTCGTACCCCTTCTCGATGCCTATCGCCCCCACCACCGCGACCTGCCTTCCCAGGGCGCCGGCGCCCGGCATCGGGGGAAGGGGCGGCAGCGCCGCGTCATCCTCCCAGGGGCGGATCACCGGCTGCACGCCAGGGAAATGCCGGCCGATCCGCACGCCGGCATCCCCCGCCGGCACCACCACCGCGCGTGCCGCATCCAGCAGCCCGGCCGAACGCCGGCGCAGAGCGGCGATGCCGATCTCCTCCTCGATCATCGGTCCGGCATCGGCGATACAGGCCTCGCAGTCGCGCAGCGCCGGCTCGCCGCAATAGCGCCGCGTCGGACCCACCAGAGCGATGCGCGGGCAGAACAGCGCGTAGTCGTGCACATGCACCTCAAAGGGCACGCCCAGCCGGCGGGGCAGATCCAGCACGTCCGGCTGATGGCCCAGCGTATGGTGAAGCTCGATCTGCGCCAGCCGCTCCTGGCGCAGCAGGCGCAGCAGCGAAGGCAGTTCGCCTGGCATGGCAAAACGCAGGCTGAGCCCGCCGGGCGCGCCCCATGCCTCCAGACGGCAGGCCTCGCTGCCGGCAGGGCGCAGCAGGATCGGCCGCAGCCCGGCCTGAAGCAGGGCCTCGCAGCGCGCACCGATCTGGCGTTCCACCCCGCCGCCGCGATCATGGGTGATCAGCAGTGCCGAGGGACCCTCCGCGCCGCGCCGCGCCCCGTGCCAGGCGGGCAGATCCAGCCGGCGCCGCGCCTGGGCCAGCGCGGGCGCCGGACCCGGCGCTGCCGCCAGCGCCGCGATGGCGGGATAGAGCCGCCGCAGCAGCGATCGGTTGGCCCCGTCCAGCGCGGCCTGTGCCGCGTCCTCGCCGCCAGGGCGGCGATAGGCCGCAAGCCCGGGCAGCACGACATGCCGCCAGCCCAGATGCCGCGCCCGCAGGCAGAAATCGATCTCAACCGCCTCGCCGCCGGCGAACAATGCGAACCGCGGAAGCCCGACCATCGCCAGGCAGTCGGCGCGGATGTAGCGGCAGCCGGGCGCGGCCAGCGGCTGCTCGACCGCCAGGCCCCGCAGCGCGACGGATGGACGGGGG
>DAICZL010000073.1 GCA_027311165.1 bacterium | reverse complement strand
AGCTAGGGACGCGGATCGCCGCCGCACATCCCCGGGTGGCGTCGGCGGATCCGCGGGGAGAACCAAGTGGCGCGCGGCCCCCCGTGCCCGGCGCACCCCGTGCTCGGCGCACCCTGTGCCCGGCGCACCAGGTGCTCGGCGCACCCCGGGCCCGGCGCACCCCGGGCTCGGCGCACCCCGGGCTCGGCGCACCCGGTGCCCGGCACTTGGGCAAGGCCGAAGGGCTCCGCCCGCGATCGCTGCGGGCGGATCGTCGGGCATGATGGCGCGAAGCCGCCCTTGCGCCTGGCCGCGGCGCGACGTCTCCCGGCGCCGGTGATGGCGCGCGGCTTTCATCGGGCCGATCCTCCGGGGCGGATCGGCGCAATTCGCGGAGGATTTCTTATGCGTCGCTGGGCTGTTCTGTCGCTGACCGCGCTGCTCGCCGGCTGCGTCTACGACCCGTATACCGGGATGTATGTGCCCTGCTGCACCTATCCCTATGCCTATCCCTACCGCTATCCCGGCTATCCCGCCTATCCCGCCTATCCGGCCGCGCCCGCCGCGCCCGCCGCGCCGGGGGCGGAGGCCGCGCCCCATCCGAACCTGGCGCAGCGCTTCGCGCAGGCCAATGTCACCCATGACGGGCGCCTGACCTACGACCAGGCCCAGGCGGCCGGCTGGCACATGGTGGCCCGGAATTTCGCGGCGATCGACAGCGGCGTGAAGGGCTACGTGACGCTCGAGGATGTCCATGCCTGGGAAGCCTCGCGCCGGCCGGCCCAGCCGGCCCCGCCGATGCAGTAGGTCACGCCTCGAGCTTCCCTCCGCGGCCGCGCAGACCGGGCGCGGACATCGCAGCGAGGCCGGGCCGGAGGGGGGCTGCGTATCCGGGCCGGGGGCTCGGGCCCCGCCTCGCTTCCCTCGGAGGGGAGGCGAAGCCCGATCGGCCAGCGGGACCTGTGACCGGCGGGACCTGTGACTGGCGGGACCTGTGACCGGCGGGACCTTCGGCCAACCGGACCGATCACCGGCGGGACCTACGACCGGCGGGACCTACGACCGGCGGGACCGACGGCCAGGGGGGCAGACGGCCAAGGGGGCAGACGGCCAGGGGGGCAGAGCCCTGGCCGGGCCGATCCCCCCCGCCCTCAGCCGAGCTTCGCAAGCGCCTCCCGCAGGCCCGATGCCCCCGGATTCCTGACCGACCGGCGCAGCAGGATGTCGGAGGAGGTGACGTCATGGCCGTAATAGCCGCGATCGAAACTCTCGCGCGGCGCGACCACCGAGCCATTCAGGCTGATCCCGGCATAGGCGCCGGAGGAGGACGCCCAGACCACGATATCGGCCTTCAGATTGGCGGTGGTCGCGGCCTCGGCGCTCGATCCCAGGGTCACGATCGCGATGCCGGCCTCCGCGCCGATGGTGAATTTGTCGCGCATCAGCGCGTCCAGACCCTTCTGGGTCAGCACGAACATGATCAGTTCACTCTCCTGGGCGCCGATCTGCAGGCCGAAGGAGGCCGAGGCCAGGGTGTAGAAGGCCGGGCCGGTCCAGCCATCGGCGCCGGCCCGGGTCAGCAGCAGCCCGTCCCCGCCCTCGCCACCGACGAAGAAGCCGGCCTTGTACAGCCGCGGCACGATCATCACCGCCCGCGCCTGTTTGATCAGCGACAGCGAGTTGCCGAATTCCTTGTCGTGGCGCAGATCGCCGATGGTGAGCCGGGCGCGCTCCACCAGAGCCTGCTCGTCCGAAGCGGCGCCTGCCGCCGGCATCGCGAACAGCAGCCCCGCGAGCGTGAGCAGGGTGAGCCCCCCCATGATCCGTTTCATCGTCGTCTCGTCCTTCCGTGCTGGGGATCCGCCGCCGGACGTCGCCGGGGTGCCGGCGGATCATCGGTGTGACCGGCGTGGAGCCGACATGGAGCCGGTATGGCCCCTGTGCTGCGGCAACGCGCCGGCAAGGGCCGGGTTCCCCCCACCCGCCGCGGCGGTGCCCGCGGCCGGCCAGGCCTGGCAACGCGAACCGTCTTGCGGGCCTCAGGCGGGCCGGGATCGTCCTGGCCCGGGCCCAGCACGGCGGAAAAGCCCGCGCCTGGCTCCGCCCCCCTGCCCGCACCCAGAAGCCTCCCGAGGCCTGCCTCAGTTGCGGGGCAAGACGATCGACGCCGCCGGCACCGCGACGCCGCCGGCCGCGCCGGCGCTGGCGCCGATCTCGATCCCTACCACCTGCCACCGGCCGTTCGCCCCCTGGCCCGCTCCCTCCTGGCGCAACAGCGGTGCCCCGCTGGTCCCCCGCGTCGCGTGGCAGTCATGGCCCAGCAGCGCCCGCCCCTCGCCGTCGCGCACCGTGCCCAGCAGGTGGCAGCCCGCATCCACCTCGATCACCTCGGCACGGTCCTGGTCATAGCCGCCGAGCCATACTGCCTGCCCCGCTCCCGGTGCCGGCGACCCCGCGGCCAGCGCCAGGACGCGCCCCGGCGTGCCGAGCGCCGCATCGAGGGTCAGCACCGCCCAGTCGGCGCCTGCGGTCTCCGCCTCGCGCAGCGGATCATAGCCGGGCGCGATCACGAACGACTCCGCCCGGGCGTGTCCGGCGAAGCCGCCGGCGCTGTAGCCCAGCAGGAAATGCACGGAGCCCGGCCGCACATACCGGCCGGTGCGACGCTGGAACAGGCAATGCGCCGCGGTCACCACCAGCCGCTCTCCGGCCAGGAAGCCGGTGCAGCGGCCGCCGAGTTAGGTCTGCACCCGCCCGAGACAGTTCCAGGGGGCAAGATCGGGGTCGGCGCGGCGCCGCGGATCGGCTCCGCCCAACCCGGGCAGCGACCCGGCCAGCGACAAGGGCAGCGTCGCGGCCGGCGGCCGGCCCGGCAGGGTGCCCGGCGCGCGCAGGGGAAACGGCCGGTCCGGGGCCTGCGCCACCGCACCGGCTGGGGCCGGATCGCCCGGCGCAGCCCCGGCGACACGCGGCGAGACCAGGCCG
>DAICZL010000069.1 GCA_027311165.1 bacterium | reverse complement strand
CCCGCCGCGGGGCAAAGCGGGGAGGTCGGGCCCGTCAGGGCCGGTGCGGCGGCGGCAGGTGCTGGCGCTGCCGCCGGGCTGGCAGGCGGCACGCGCGGTGCGGGTCACGCTCGACGGCAAGGATCTGCTGGGCAGCCCGGTCGCGATCGCCACCATCCGCCGCGTGGAAGGCTTCGTCACGGCCCGCGATGGCGGCCTGGCCGGCTGGGCCTGGTCGCCAAACGACCCCGATGCCGCCCCGGTGCTCGACATCCAGGCCGGAAACGGCCGCCGGCTGCAGGTGCTGGCCGCCGACCAGGATGAAGCGATCGCCCATCCGCGCCCGCTCGCCCGGCCACGCGGGTTCTTCGTCCCCGCCGATCAGCTGGCGGGCCTCGCGGGGGCGCTGCATGTGCGGGGGCATGACGGGCGCGATCTCTATGGCAGCCCGCTCGATCCCGCCGCCGAGCGGCACAGCGTCGCGGCGGCCGCGGCGGCGATCGCGCGCGCCTATCCGGTGGGGCGGCGGCGCGAACCCGGGATCGCGGCGCCGATCATTCTGCCCGCGGTGCCCGCCGACCTGGTCGGGCCGCAGCCGCCGGGCGGGGCGCGCCGGCGCCGGGTCGCCGTCGTGGTGCCGGTCTATCGCGGCCTGGCGGTCACCGGCGCCTGCCTCGATCTGCTGCTGGCAAGCCTGCCACGCTGGGCGCGGGTGGTGGTGGTGGACGACGCCTCGCCCGAGCCGGAACTGGCCGCCCTGCTCGACCGCCTGGCCGCGCGCGGGACGATCAGCCTGCTGCGCCACGCCAGCAATCGCGGTTTTCCCGCCGCCGCCAATTCCGGGCTGCGCTTCGATCCCGATCGCGACGCCGTGCTGCTGAACAGCGACACGCTGGTGCCTCCGTCCTGGCTCGAACGGCTGCGCGAGGCGGCCTATGCCGATCCCGCCACCGGCACCGCGACGCCGCTGTCCAACGACGCGACGATCCTGTCCTACCCGAGCGTCACGCAGGTGAACCCGATCCCGGACGCCGCCGCGACCCACCGGCTGGACGCGCTGGCCGCCAGGGTCAATCGCGGGCAGGTGGTGGAGATCCCCACCGCGGTCGGCTTCTGCACCTACATCAAGCGCGACTGCCTGGCGGCGACCGGCCTGCTGCGGGAGGACGTGTTCGCCCAGGGCTATGGCGAGGAGAATGATTTCTGCCTGCGCGCCCGCCATCTCGGCTGGCGCCACGTCGCCGCGACCGACGTGTTCGTGGGCCATGTCGGCGGCCAGTCCTTCGGCGCCGCCAAGCGCTTCCTGATCGATCGCAACCTGGCGATCCTGGAGCGGCTGCATCCGGGATACGCGGCGCTGATCGCCGCCTTCCAGGCGCGCGACCCGCTGCTGGAGGCGCGCCGGCGGCTCGATCTCGCCCGCCTGCGCGCCGCCCGCCCGGCCACCGGCGAGGCGGTGCTGCTGATCACCCATGACCGCGGCGGCGGCGTGCGGCGGCGGGTGGCCGAGCGGGAGGCGGCACTGCGCGAGGCCGGTCTGCGGCCACTGGTGCTGCGCCCGGCCGGGGCCGCCGTGGGACCCGGCGCCGGGGAAACGGACGGCGGCGATGCCGCCTTCGACGCGCCCTGGGCCGGGCCCGGGGAGGCGATGGCGGCATCCGGGAGAGGCCCTGCGCCGCTCCAGGGACCGCGCGCCTCGCGCGACGAACCGGACGTGCCGGAAGCCTTCTGCGTCCTGGAAGCCGGGATCGACGCGCCCAATCTGCGCTTCGCCTGGCCGCGCGAGCGTGCGGCGCTCGCAAGGCTGCTCACCGCCGAGCGGGTCGGGCGCGCCGAGGTGCATCACCTGATCGGCCATGACCACGCTCTGCTCGGCTTGCTCGGCCGGCTCGGCATTCCCTACGAGATGATCGTGCACGACTACGCCCTGTTCTGTCCCCGCATCAATCTGGTGGGCGCCGAGCGGCGCTATTGCGGGGAGCCGGACCTGGCCGGCTGCGAGGCCTGCATCGCCGATGCCGGCAGCGCGCTCGACGAGACGATCGGCGTCGCCGCGCTGCGCGCCCGCTCGGCGGCGGCCCTGGCCGGGGCGACGCGGGTGATCGTGCCTTCGGCCGATGTGGCCCGGCGCATCGCGCGGCATTTCCCCCCGGTCGATCCCGTGGTCTCGCCCTGGGAGGATGATCGGGCGATCCTGGCCGGGGCCGCTCTCCCGCCGGCGGGGCCCGTTCAGGATGGGCCGACCCGGGGCGGCAGGGTCTGCGTGGTCGGCGCGATCGGCATCGAGAAGGGATTCGAGGTGCTGCTGGCACTCGGGCGCGATGCCGCCGAGCGGGCCCTGCCGCTCGAGTTCGTGCTGGTCGGCCATAGCTGCGACGATGCCAGACTGCTCGCCACCGGGCGGGTCCTGGTCACCGGCCCCTATCGGCCGGACGAGGCGGTGGCGTTGATCCGCGCCCAGGGCGCGGCCCTGGCCCTGCTGCCCTCGATCTGGCCGGAGACCTGGTGCTACGCGCTGAGCGAGGCCTGGGCGGCGGGGCTGGAGGTCGCGGCCTTCGATCTCGGCGCCCCGGCCGAGCGCATCCGCCGCACCGGGCGCGGCTGGCTGCTGCCGCTCGGCCTGCCGCCCGCAGCGGTCAATCAGCGCCTGCTCGACCTGCTGCGGACCCGCCATGCGCGGCCGGGCTGAACGGCGTGGAAGGCGGGGGGCCATCGGCACCTGGATCAGGCCCAGGGGCTGCCGCCCCCTGCTCGCTCGGGGGTCCCGCCCGGGCCTCGGGCCGCTTCGGTCGGACAGCACGCCCCCAGGCGATGCGGGTCCGGGCCCAGGCCTTACCCTCTGCCGGCCGATCCGCTGCGGACGAGAGAGAGAGGGGCAGCCGCGCCTGCAAGCCCGAGTGGTGGCGATCCGGCGGG
>DAICZL010000066.1 GCA_027311165.1 bacterium | reverse complement strand
GCCGCCGGCGCGTCCGCGCCCAGGCGGCGCTGCTGGGGGTGGTGGTACTCGCGCTGCTCGTCGCGGGCGGCTACTGGTATGTCACCCGCAACGAAGTCACCACCGACGACGCCTTTACCGATGGCCATGCCATCACCGTGGCGCCGCAGGTCGGCGGCACCGTCGTCGCGCTCGATGTGCACGACAACGAGTTCGTCCATGCCGGGCAACTCCTGGCCGAGATCGACCCGCGCCCCGACCGCGCCGCCCGCGACGCGGCGGAGGCAAGCCTCGCCCAGGCACGGGCATTGCGCGACGCCGCGCGGGTCGCGCTCGCGCGGGGGCGGATCGTCGCTCCCGCCGAACGCGCTGCCGCCCGTGCCACGCTGGAAGCGGCGCGGGCGCGGCAGGCGCGCGCGGATGCGGACTGGCGGCGGCAGCTGCATTTGCCGCCTCAGGCCACTACCCGGCAGGCGATCGATAACGCCACCGCCGCCCATCTCGCCGCGCTGGCGTAGGTGGCGGCGGCGCAAGCCGCCCTGCGCGAGGCCGACACCGTCCCCGAGGCGATCGCTACCGCCGAGGCCGCCTTCGCGCAACGCACCGCCGAGATCGCGCTGGCCCGGGCGCGGCTGGCCACCGCCGCGCTCGATCTGTCCTGGACCCGCATCGTCGCCCCGCGCGCCGGCTGGGTCACGCGACGCAGCGTCGAGCTCGGCAACGAGGTGCGTCCTGGCCAGGCGCTGTTCGCGTTGGTGACGCCGAAACTCTGGGTCATCGCCAATCTCAAGGAGACCGATCTCGATCGCATCCGCCCCGGCGAGCGGGTGTCGATCGCCGTCGATGCGTATCCGGAAATGCACCTCCGCGGCCATGTGGACAGCATCCAGCGCGGCACCGGCGGACGCTTCTCCGCCTTCCCGGCGGAAAACGCGACCGGCAACTTCGTCAAGGTGGTGCAGCGCGTGCCGGTGAAGATCAACATCGACAGCGGGCTCGATCCGAAGGTCGCCCTGCCGCTCGGCTTGTCGGTCGAGCCGACGATTCATCTGAAATGACCGCCGAAGCGGTCTGGCATCCGCGCGCCAGCCCGTGGCTGATCGCCGCGGTCGCCACGCTGGCGCCGTTCATGGAGATCCTCGACACCTCCATCGTCAACGTCAGCCTGCCCGCGATCTCCGGCAGCCTCGCGTCCAGCTACGACCAGGCGACCTGGGTGCTGACGTCCTATCTGGTGGCGAACGGCGTGGTGCTGCCGGTGGCCGGCTGGGTCGGCAAGCTGATCGGGCGCAAGCGGTATTTCTTGATTTGCATCGCCATGTTCACGGTCTGCTCGTTCCTCTGCGGCATCGCCACCAGCCTGCCGCAGCTGGTCGCGTTCCGGCTGTTGCAGGGGCTGTTCGGCGGCGGGCTGCAGCCGAGCCAGCAGGCAGTGATCCTCGACACGTTCGAACCCTCCCAGCGCGGCCGCGCGTTCTCGATCGTGGCGATCTCGGTGATCTTCGCGCCGATCCTGGGGCCGGTGCTGGGCGGCTGGATCACCGACAGCTACAGCTGGCGCTGGGTGTTCCTGATCAACGTGCCGGTGGGGATCGTGGCCTTCCTGGCCTCGGCGCGGTTCGTGGAGGACCCGCCCTGGGTGGTGGCCGACCGGGCCCGCCCGCGCGACATCGACTATGTCGGCATCGGGCTGATCGCGCTCGGGCTCGGGTCGTTACAGATCATGCTCGACCGCGGCGAGCAGCTGGGCTGGCTCGGCTCGCCGTTCATCCGCCTGTTCGCGCTGTTCGCCGCGATCGGCATCGCCGGAGCGATCGTGTGGCTGCTGCTGACCGACAAGCCGGTGGTCGATCTGCGCGCGCTGCGGGATCGCAATTTCGGTGTCGGCGTGATCACGGTCTCGGCGATCGGCGCCATTCTCTATTCGACCAACCTGCTGATCCCGGCCTTTGCCCAGCAGTGGCTGGGCTACCCCGCGCTGCTGGCGGGCTGGCTGCTGACGCCGGGGGCGGTGGCGATGATCGTGCTGATCCCGCTGGTGGCGCGCTACGCGCTGCCCCATGTGCAGACGCGGTATCTGCTCGCCTTCGGCTTCTTCGCGCTGGGCTATGCGTCCTGGTTCGCGCACCGGCTGACGCCGCAGATCGATTTCTTCACGCTGGCGTCGTTCCGCGCCTTGCAGACGGTGGGGCTGGCGTTCCTGTTCGTGCCGAACAGCACGCTCGCCTATTCCACC
>DAICZL010000057.1 GCA_027311165.1 bacterium | reverse complement strand
TAGGGCCCGGGGATCCTCGGGCCCCTGGCGAGGCCCCCACGGGATATCAGAGGGGGCAAAGCCGCCCCGGGGAGCATCAGACGGGGCGATGCCCCCCGGGGAACATCAGAGGGGGCAAAGCCCCTCGGGGAACATCAGAAGGGGCGAAGCCCCCTGGGAACATCAGAAGGAGCGAAACCCCCCGGGGAGCATCAGAAGGGGCGATGCCCCTGTGTGCCCCGGGGCGGCGGCGCCCCGCGCCTTCTGCCGCAGGGCAGCAATGCGCGCTTGCATTCCCGCCCGGGACCCCCAAAGATCCCTTCATGATGGGATTCGCCCCCAGGGTGAAAGCGGTCCTCGGCCCGACCAACACGGGCAAGACCCATCTCGCGATGGAGCGGATGCTGGCGCATTCCTCCGGCATCATCGGCTTTCCGCTGCGCCTCCTGGCGCGCGAGAACTACGACCGGATGGTGGCCCGCAAGGGCATCCGCAACGTCGGGCTGATCACCGGCGAGGAGAAGATCCTGCCGCCCGAGGCGCGCTGGTTCTCCTGCACCGTGGAGGCCATGCCATTGGACCGGCGGGCGGAATTCGTCGCGGTGGACGAGATCCAGCTCTGTGCCGACCCTGATCGCGGCCACGTCTTCACCGACCGGCTGCTGCATGCCCGCGGCATGGTCGAGACCATGTTCCTGGGCGCCGAGACCATCCGCCCGCTGCTGGCCAGGCTGGTGCCGCAGGCGATCATCGAGACGCGGCCGCGCCTGTCGCAGCTGGTCCATGCCGGCCCGGCCAAGCTCACCCGCCTGCCCCCGCGCAGCGCCGTGGTGGCGTTCAGCGCCGAGGAGGTCTACGCGATCGCCGAGCTGATCCGCCGCCGCCGCGGCGGCTGCGCGGTGGTGATGGGCAGGCTCTCGCCGCGCACCCGCAACGCCCAGGTGGCGCTGTATCAGGACAAGGAGGTGGATTTCCTGGTCGCGACGGACGCGATCGGGATGGGGCTTAACATGGACGTGGACCATGTGGCCTTCGCCCGGCTGTCGAAGTTCGACGGCCATCGCCGCCGCCGGCTGGCGGCCGCCGAGATCGCCCAGATCGCCGGGCGTGCCGGGCGCGGCATGCGCGACGGCAGCTTCGGCACCACCGGCGATTGTCCGCCGCTCGGCGAGGAACTGGTCGATGCGGTGGAGGGCCATCATTTCGAGGCGCTGACCCAGCTGTGCTGGCGCAACGGGCAGCTCGATTTCTCCGATCTCGATGCGCTGCTGGGCAGCCTGACCGCGCCGCCGCCGGGCCCGGGGCTGATCCGCGGCAATGACGCCTCGGATCTGGAAACCCTCGCCGCCCTGGCGCGTGAGCCCGAGATCCGCGCGCTCGCGACCGGCAGGCGGCGGGTGGCGGCGTTGTGGGAGGCCTGCCAGATCCCCGATTTCCGCAAGCTCGCCGAAGACAGCCATGTGCGGCTGTGCGGGCGGGTGTTCGGCCATATCGCGCGCGAGGGCCGGCTGCCCGATGACTGGATCGGCGGGCAGATCGCGCTGCTGGCCCGCGCCGACGGCGATATCGACACGCTGATGCAGCGCCTGTCGGGGGTGCGGGTGTGGTCCTACATCGCCGCCCGCGCCGACTGGGTGGACGACGCGCCGCACTGGCAGGCCCGCGCCCGGGAGGTGGAAGACCTGCTGTCGGATGCGCTGCACGAGCGGCTGACCACCCGCTTCGTCGATCGCCGCGCCGCCCATCTGATGCGCCGGCTCGGCGAGACCGAGGGCGAGGCGCTGCTGTCGGCGGTGACGCGGCGCGGCGAGGTGGTGGTGGAAGGCCATGTGGTCGGCCATGTCGGCGGCTTCGCCTTCCACCCCGATCCGCTGGCCGAGGGCGCCGAGCGCAAGCTGGTGCTGCGCGCCGCCCGCCGCGCGCTCCGCCAGGAGATGCCGGCCCGGGTCGGCCGGCTGGAAGCCGCCGGGGACGATGCCTTCAGCCTGACCGACACGCATCGCATCCTGTGGGAAGGCGTGGCGGTCGCCCGGCTGCGCCCCGGCGCCACCGCGATCCGCCCGCAGGTCGAGGTGATCGACAGCGAGTTCCTCGACGGGGCGGAGCGCGAGCGGCTGCGCCAGCGGCTGCAGCGCTTCATCGACGCCATGCTGCGCCGCGACCTCGCGCCGCTGTTCGCGGCCGCCGGGCGCGCCGCCGGCGATGCTGTCCTGCGCGGCCCGCTGCATCTTCTGGTCGAGGGGCTGGGCGTGGTCGCCGGCGCCACCGAAGAGACCATCGACCCGGCGCTGCGCGCGCGGCTGAAGCCGCTCGGGGTGCAGGCCGGCCGTTTCGCGCTGTTCCTGCCGGCGCTGCTGAAGCCCCGGGCGCGGGCCTGCCGGGCGGCGCTGTGGGCGCTGCGCCAGGGGGTGAGCCTGCCCGCCCTGCCCGATGCCTCGGCCACCGCGCTGGCCCCCCCGGCCGAGTGGCCGCCCGGTTTCGCCGAGGCGATGGGCTGGCTCGATGCCGGGCCGGTGCTGCTGCGGCTGGATATCGCCGAGCGCATCGCCGCCGAACTGGCCGCCGCCGTCCGCGGCGGGGCGAGCCCGCTGCCGGCGCGGCTGGCGGGCCGGTTCCCGGTCGCCGCCGAATTGCTGCCGGTGGTGCTGCGCCGGCTGGGCTTCCAGGCGATTCCCGCGGCCGGGCTGGCGCCGGGGCAGTTCGGTCCGCCGGCGCCGGCGATGCTGGTGGCGCTGCGCCGCCGCCGCCCCGCCGCCCCGGCGCTGGCCGGCCCGCCCCGTGCCGGGCCGTTCGCGGCCCTGGCCGCCCTGGCCCGCAACCGGCGGG
>DAICZL010000051.1 GCA_027311165.1 bacterium | reverse complement strand
TCCGCCGTTCCCCGGCATCGACGATCACCCGATGTTCGCGCAGGGTTTCGCGCCACTTGATCATCGAGCCCACGCGCACCGGCCCGGGCCGATGGAACCGGTGCCCCTCGGTCAGATCGCCCGATGCCAGGCCATGGCCGTCATCCTCGCCCTGCCGCAGATCGAAAGGCACCACCGCCCCGTCCAGCAGGCACAGGATGCGCCGCAGCGGACGCACCCAGGTGAAGGCGCTGCTGCCGCCCCAGCGCATCGATTTGGGCCAGGGAAACCGCCACAGCAGCGGCGGCAGCACCGCGGCGATCAATCCGGCGGCATCGATCCCCGGAACGGTCTTCGCCAGCACCCAGTACTCGCCCTCGGTGGTCAGTTGCGCGCGCGTCGCGTTGTGCTTGCGCAGGAACCCGGCCAGCGCCGCCTCCGGCGCGGTGCTGCGCGGGCCGCGCTCCATCACCGTGGTTTCCGCCACACCGGCCGCGACCTCGACGGCCAGCGCGATCCGCCGCGGCGCGAACCAGCCCCGCAGGTTAGCCGGCGCGAGCGGGGCCAGCGCCTCGGCGACCAGCCGGCACAGATCCTCGGCCCCGCGCGCCTGCATCCGCGCCGGGATCTCCTCGCCGAACAGTTCCAGCAGCAATTCAGGCACCGGCGACCTCGCCTTCCAGCCAGGCCTCGCAGCAGGCTTTCGCCAGCGCCCGCACGCGGCCGATATAGGCGGCGCGCTCGGTCACGCTGATCACCCCGCGCGCATCCAGCAGATTGAACAGATGGCTCGCCTTGATGCACTGATCATAGGCCGGCAAAGCCAGCCGGTGGCCCAGCAGCGATGCACATTCCGCCTCGGCATCGGCGAAATGCCGCGCCAGCATCGCGGTATCCGCAAACTCGAAGTTGTGCGCGCTGTACTCACGCTCGGCGCGCAGGAACACATCGCCATAGCGCACGCCGGCGCCATTGAAATCGAGTTCGAACACGTTCTCCACGCCCTGCACATACATCGCCAGGCGTTCCAGCCCGTAGGTCATCTCGAAGCTCGGCAAGGCCACTTGGATGCCGCCCACCTGCTGTAAATAGGTGAACTGCCCCACCTCCATCCCGTCGCACCAGACTTCCCAGCCCAGCCCCCAGGCACCCAGCGTCGGACTTTCCCAATCGTCCTCGACGAAGCGGAAATCATGCAGCAGCGGATCGAGCCCGATCGCCCGGTAGCTGTCGATCAGCAGCGCCTGCGCGTCCGCCGGGCTGGGCTTCATGATCACCTGGTACTGGTAGTAATGCTGCAGCCGGTTCGGATTCTCGCCATACCGCCCGTCCGAAGGCCGCCGGCTGGGCTGGACATAGGCCGCCCGCCAGGGCTTCGGTCCCAGCGCCCGCAGCGTGGTCGCCGGATGGAACGTGCCTGCCCCCACTTCCACGTCATAGGGCTGCAGGATCACGCAGCCCTGCTCCGACCAGAACGCATGCAGGCGCAAAATCAGCGCCTGGAAACTGGTCTGGGCGGCGCGGCTGGCGTCCATCGGTTCCGTTTCCCGGTCATCCATGCGATACGCCGGCCCATAAAGCACCCCGGGCCGCGCCCGGCAAGAACACCGCCGGAGCCGCCATGACCGACGCCGAACGCATCGTCCGCGCCTATTACACCGCCTTCAATGCCAGGGATACCGCCGCTTTCCTGGCGCTGCTCACCGAGGACGTCGTCCACGACATCAGCCAGGGCGAACGCCAGACCGGCATCGCCGCCTTCGCCCGGTTCATGGCGCATATGGACCGCTGCTACCGCGAGCGGATCACCGATCTGGTGGTGCTGACCGAACAATCCGGCACCCGGGCGGCCGCCGAATTCACCGTGCACGGAACCTATGTCGCGACCGACCCCGGCGTGCCGGCGGGCACCGCACCGGCACGGGGACAGACCTATGTGCTGCCGGCGGGCGCGTTCTTCACCTTGCGGGAGGGACGGATCGCGCGGATCGCCAATCATTACAATCTGGGTGACTGGGTGCGGCAGGTCGGATAAGCACGGCCAGGGGCTCCGCCCCCATGGCCCCTTGCGGACCCCGCCAGGGAGCAGCGCTC
>DAICZL010000047.1 GCA_027311165.1 bacterium | reverse complement strand
CTTGAACACGGAGTGATTCAGCGTGTGCAGCAGCGCCGCCCCCAGCGCCAGGGCGGCGAGCGGCGGCAGATCGGCAGCGCGGGCCGCCAGCGCGAGGCCCAGGCCGATCGCGATCAGACCGATATTCTCGATCGTGCTGGCGGCCAGCACGGATTTCAGATCCGCCTCCTGCGTCGCCCGCAGCGCCCCCAGCAGCGCGCTCGCCGCCCCCATCGCCAGCAGCGGCACCGCCCACCACAGCGGCTGCACCGGACCGGCCAGATCGAACAGCACCCGGATCAGCACATAGACGGCGACCTTGGTCATCGCCCCCGACATCAGCGCCGAGACATGGCTGGGCGCCGCCGGATGGGCGAGCGGCAGCCACAGATGCAGCGGCACCAGACCGGCCTTCGACCCCGCCCCCAGCAGCACCAGCGCCAGCACCGCGCCGGCCCGCCAGCCCTCGTGCGGCTGGGTGCGCATCTGCGCGAAGTTCAATGCCTCGGCGGCGCCGGGCGGGGCGAGCAGCGCCAGCGCCGGGACCAGGCACAGCCCGGCGAAGGCCGCCATGCCGAAATACAGCAGCGCCGCCCGGCGTGACGCCGGATCCTCGTGGCGGGCCAGCACCATCGCCCAGGACGCGAAGGACATCATCTCGAAGCCGAACATCAGCCCCCAGCCATCGGCGGCCAGCAGGGTCAGTGCCATCGCGGCGAGGAACAGCGGAAACCAGGGCAGGGCGCGCGCCTGCTCGGCGCCATGGGGCGTGGCGGCCGGGCGTTCCACCGCGGCTGCAGCCGGGGCCGGGCGGGCGGCCTGCGGGTTGGCGCGGGCCTCCCCAGGGAAAAGGCCGGCGGGATCCTCCGCCCCTGGCGGGGCGCCGCCATGGGGGTCCGCGCCTGTCGGGAAGATACCAGAATGGTCCCCCCCGGGCGGGGCGAGCCCATAGACCGATGCCGCGGTGCCGGCCAGGAACAGCACCAGCAGGAAGAAGCCCGAGAGCGGGTCGAGCGCCAGCGTGATCCGCCGCCCCCAGGCAGGCCGAGCGGCAGGCCGGCAAGCTCGGCCGGCGCGCCGGCCAGCAGGTGGCCGAGCACCACGATCACGCCGGCGGCGCAAGCCAGCGCGGAACCGGCCTGGACCACCCCACGGGCACGGCCCGCAGCGGGACCTGCGGGCGGGGCGAACGCCGCCACCAGCGCAAGCAGGCACAGCGCGGCCACGATCGCCACCAGCAGCGGCAGAACCAACGCGATCAGGACGACCCCATCTCGCTAGTGTCCTGCCCTCGAAGTTCGCGATTCCTCACCGCGACCTTCGAGGATAAGCAGGCCACTGAAAACAAAGAGCTGGTGTCCCGGTTCCGACCACATTTCAATGCTGCGAATTTCGGAATCGGGACACGAGAGGATCATCCGCCCAAACGGCATCGTTTGGACGACCCGAGGGGCTCGCCACAGCGAGGACCCCCGCTCTTGCATGCCCCGCTGCAATACGCCCCGCTGCAATACGCCCCACTGCGGCATGCCCCGCTGGATCATGCCCCGCTGGGGGAAGGTCTGCGTCGCAGCGTCCGCTCCGTGGCGAACGGATCGCGCGCACCCCGCCGGGGCGGAGCGTAGATCAGCGCAGCGCCGGCACCCGGCATGCCTCCCGGCCCGGGACAGCCCCTGCCGGTTCCGAGCCACCCTCCTGCGCTGCGCCACGACTTGCATGGAGGCCATGCTAAGGCCGCAGCGCCAGCGGCGGAAGGGCTCCGCCCCGCCCTCCGTTCTGCTAACGATCCGAAAGCCCGGTCAGCGGGCCCGCCAGATGCGGCGGGCCTCATTGGTCACCGTGTCCTCGGTCATGCGACGCAGATCGACCACGCTCAGCACCTGGTCGGCCGGCCGCAGGACCTGCTGGAACAGCGCGGCGATGGCCGGGTCGGCTGGAGCAGCCTCCGGCGTGGTCCAGCCCTGGCCGCACACCGCCCGTGCGCCGCGCAGCGCACCGGTACCCGGATCGAAGCGCAGCCTGGCGCAGACCTCACGCGCGATCCGCCGCGCCAGCCCGGCGGTGGCAAGGCTGATCACCCCGTCGGCGGGCTCGGGGTAGAACACCGCCCCCGGGAAGCGCGCCGCGAAGGCGCGGAGCGTGCGGTACCAGGCGGGGCTGGCGGTGCGTGCCGCCAGCACCTGCGGGATCGGCCCGCTGCCGGCCGCTCTCAGCATGACCAGCGCCATCATTCGCCGCATCAGCCGCTGCCCACGCAGCCGCGGGATCACGAAAGCCGTCTCCATCAGCAGAAACGGCTCCCGCGCGGTGGCCAGTTCGAGCGCGCCCAGCACGCCCAGCACACGCTGGTTCACCGGGTCCTCGGCGATCACCAGATGATCGTGCTCGGCCAGCGGATGGCAGAAGCGCCAGCCGGCGACGACCTCGGCGGGGACGCCTTCGGACAGATCCAGGCGGATGCGTTCCAGGTCCAGCATCGCGAACGCCCTCGGATCGGCCATCGGATCACGCAGATAGGTCAGCCTTGGTTCGGCTGTGACGAGCATCTGGTTCATATGCAGGCTCCCACGGTCGACGCTTGACGCGTCCGGGATGGCCTAGCGCGATCCAGGGGTGGCCGCGTGTGATCCAGTTCACAGCCCGGCGAGATCGGCGGCCAGGAAGCCGGCTCCGGCGAGGATCAGGGCGAGGCTCCACAGCAGGTCGAGATTGACCCAGCCGCGCCGCAGCACCGCGAGCCCGATCCAGTCGAACACCGTCCAGGCGATCAGCCCGGCCACCGCCAGCATCGCCGCGGTATGGACCGCGACAGCCAGCAGGCCCAGCGCCAGCGAGGCGCCGAGGCCGCCGCCGGCCAGCAGATGGGCGTGGGCGTGCAGCGCGGGGTCACCGCCCGGCGGCACGCGATAGGCGCCGGTTTGCGGCAGCGCCAGCAGCACCGGGGCCATCATCAGGCCCGCGCCATGGGCGGTTGCCATCAGGAACGACCACAGCACCAGATCGGAGAAATCGGCGGCCATGCCGACCCGCACCCGATGGCGGTAACCGCGCACCAGCCGGAACAGGCCGAAGCCGATCAGCAGCACCGCGGCGGCGCGCCCCAGCCAGGCCGGGTCGATCGCCAGGCGCAGCACCGCCACCACGGCGAGCGCCAGCCCGATCGCACAGGCATGGCCGAGCGCGATCGGCACCAGCGCCGCGAACACCGCCCCGCGCCGGCCGCGCTGCAGCCCGAGCGCGGTCGCGAACAGCCAGCCCATCGCCGGATTGAGCCCATGGAACGCGCCGAGTGCAGCCAGGATCAGCCACGGCCACGCCCCGCCCATCATCCTGCGTCAGCCCGCTTGCCTGGGCCCGGGGAGCGGATCGGGACGGCCACCATCACGCCACGCCGGGCAATCGGTCAGGCCCCGAGCGGAACGGCCCCGGGCGGAACGGCCCCGTGCGGAACGGCCCCGTGCGGAACGGCCCTGGCGGAACGGCCCGGGCGGGACGGCCCGGCCAGGCATCGCACGCGAACGCCTGGCCGGCAGAAGCGGGGCCCGATTGCCTGGCCCCGGGCCACACCGTCACGCCCCCTCAGGCGTAGCAATAGGAATCCGAGGAGGCATCGCCCCCTTCGAGTCGCACCTGATGGCCGCGGAAGCGGTCGTCGAATTTCAGCAGGAATTTCGGGTCCGGCGTCATGCCGCCGTCAGGACCGATATCGAGCTTGACCATCCAGCTCCTGACGCCGTCGGGATAGAACTGCTCGTCCCACGCGCGATAGAGCGAGTTGGTGAAATACACCCGCTTGCCGTCGCGGCTGATCTCGACCATCTGCGGACCGCCATTGAGCGGCTCGGGCGAGGCCGGATGAGGCGTGCGCGCGACGATGCCGCCGAGGCGCACCGTGCTCACCAGCTTCGGCGCGAACGGGTCGGAAACGTCGTACTGGCGGATTTCCCCGGTGCCCCAGCAGGAGACATACAGGAACCGGTCATCGAGCGAGAGATCGATGTCGGTGACCAGCGGCGGCACCGCGCCGAACCCCTTGAGCAGCGGCGGCAGCATCGCCGGATCGGCGGGCTCGGCCGGGATGTCGATGATCTTGCGCACCGCCCATGCGCCGGCCTCGCGGTGCCAGACCCAGATCGAGGCGGACAGGTCCTTCAGGCTGACCACCACGCCCAGGAAGCCATGCGTCTTGGTGGGGTCGTGGGCCGGGCGCAGTTCCAGCGCCATCTGATACTCCGCGCCCAGATCGACCTCCTGGACATGGCGGCGGCGGCGGATGTCCCAGAAATGGATCTTGTGGCCGTATTTGCCGGCCAGCAGCAATTCGGGCACCACCCCGTTCTCGATCATGTTGGGGGTGCCCCATTCGCTGGTGATCAGCGTCTCCTGCGCCAGGTGCCACCACAGGTCGTAGGCCAGGTATTGCGGGCCGCGATCCATCTCCCAGCGGCCCAGCACCTCGAAACTCTCGTGGTCCATCATGAAGATGCCGCCCGGCCCCTCGCCGTCGGGGGCGCCGAGCGCGCTCACATAGATGCCCTCCGGCCCGCAATGCAGCGTGTGGGGGCGGGAATAGCCGGTGCGGCGCGCCAGTTCCTCGGCCTCGATCACCTTGACGATCTTCGGGGCACGGGGATCGGGCTTGGTGTCGATGATGTGGATGCGCGAGGACCGCAGGCCGGGCACGATCAGGTAGCGCCGCTCGATGTGCGGATGCGGCGCATAGGGGCACAGGGCGGAACTGCAGGCGTTCCAGCCGAAGTGATGCAGCTCGTCGCCGGCATTGGGCATGTCCAGCTGGCCGACGATGGTCGCGTAGCCGGCCGAGTCCGGATCGAGATCGACCACCGCCAGGGCATCCGGACGCTGCGGGCTCTCGACATTCAGCAGCGCGACGAAACCGTGCCGCTCGGGCGGGGCGGCCATCGCCATGCGGGCGGACGGGTAGAAGGTGGGATCGGGTTGCCAGAGCGCCATGACGGAGAGCCTCCCCTGTGCCGCAGGCCGTGCACCCCGGCCCGTGTTGGCGACCCGCGCCGGCGGTGCCGCAGGGTCGAGCGTTGCGCATTCCGCACGGAGGGACAAGCGGGCTCAGCCACGCGGCGCGAGGAACGGCCAGGCCCTGGCTCCTGGCGGGGGAGCGGCAAAGCCCCGGAGGGCCCCGCCCCTGGTTTCCGCCAGGGGCCTGGCCCCGGGCCCTTTCCACCGACGGATGTTTCGCGCCAGCGCGCCTGGGGCCAGGGGATTTAAGGATTGACCGCGACCAGCGCCGCCCGGCCGATATTCGCAGCGATCTGCGCATGGGTGGCAGGCCGGTCGGGCAGGATGAACCCGTAGGTCGGATAAACCGTGCTGCCCATCTGCCCGGTGGGCGGCCAGAACACCCGCACCAGGCTCCAGTCATTGCCGGGCGAGACATCGATCGCCGGCTGGTCCTCGGTGATCCGCCGATGCACCCAATTGGCCTGGGTCAGTTCGATCTCCCGCGCGCCCAGCACGCGGGAGACGACGCCGACATGGCCGTAGGGCAGGCGCGCGCTGCGACGGAACACCAGCACGCCGCCGATCTCGGGCTGGCTGCTGCGCGGATACCGGCCATCCGCCTCGTCCCACCAGTCATCGGCGGCCCCGCGCAGGGCCACCCCCGACAGTGCGCGGGCGAAAGGGACGCAATCGAGCACGATCCGCCCATCCGGCGCGGCCAGGCCATCGGACCTGCCACCGGCGCAGCCCGCCAGCGACAGGGCGACCAGCACCGAGATCAGGAGGGGAGTCCGTCGCATCGACCCTCGGCAACTTGGGGTTGCCAGCATGTCATCTCATATTGCCTGAGCTGAAGGCAATAATCCTCTGCGATCGCTGAGATCGCAGCGCCGGCCGTCGCATGGCGTCGACATCGCTATCACGAATTCGTGATCAGAGTTCATCCGACCTCCAGCATCCAAAGCAGAGGGGCGGCGTTAACCCTTCGGCAACTAATTCTCCCTAGGTTGCTCCCTGGGCAGCGACCAAGGTCGTGGCTCAGGTTTCCTCCCCGGTAGTGCACCGCCGCCATGACGGTGCACCTCACTTAGGGCGGCGCCCCAGACGGGACGCCGCCCTTTTTTTGCAATGTCGTCTGCGCGCCATCCTTCCGGCCCGTTCAGCGCCGCAACGCCACCAGCGCCGCGATCGCGGCCAACAGACCGGTCCCGAACAAGGGCCAGTAGGCCCCGCTGGTGGCCAGCACCCCGGCCAGCGCGAAACTCGCCACCGATTGCGAACCGCCATAGGCGGCGGTGGCCAGGCGCCAGACCTGGGGCGCGGCGTCACCGGCCAGTTCGCGGGTGCGGGTCAGGGTGAGCGCGCTGAACCCGATCGCGCTGCCCCCGGCCGCCAGCGAGGCGACCAGCAGCGCCGTCCCGCCGGTGGCCAGCAATGGCAGGGCCAGTGCCGCGATCTGCACCACGAGCGCCGCCCGCAGCGTCCTTGCCGCCCCGATCCGGTCGGCCAGCCGCCCGAGCAGCGCCGGAGCCGATGCGGCGGCGATCCCGAAGGCCAGCCAGTACAGGGCGCCCGCCCCGGTGCCGAGGCCGAGGAAGCGGGCGATGAAATCCGGCCACCAGACCATCTGCGGCGTGGCCGCGACCGCAGCCAGCGCATAGGCCAGGACCAGACCTCCGGCGCCGCCGCGCCCGGGTGCGGCGCGCAGCCGCATCGCCGGGGGGGCAACCGCATCCGGCCACAGCCACCAGGACAGTGCCGCCAGGGCCAGCGCCGCCGCGGCCAGCGCGAGCCAGGTGGCGGCAATGCCCATCGGCAGCAGCGCCGGCACCAGCGCCGCCCCGGCCATGATGCCCAGGCCGACGCCGGCGAACATCACCCCCGCCGCCAGCCCGCGCCAAGCCAGCGGCACCGCGGCCTGAACCGCGGGACCGGCCAGCACCATCAGCACCGCCCCCGCCGCCCCGGCCGCCATCCGCCAGGGGGCGAACCAGAGCAGCGGCGAGACCGGCATGTCCGGATGCAGCGCGCACAGGGCGAAGGCACCGGCGGCGACCAGCATCGCCCCGCGCAGGGCCGGCACCAGGCCCACCCGGCGGGCGATCGCCCCGGCCGACAGCGCGCCCGCCAGATACCCCGCCAGATTGGCCGCCGCCAGCGCCCCGGCCGCACCGACCGACAGCCAGCCAGCCTGCACCATGGCGGGCAGCAGCGGCGCATAGGCGAAGCGCTGCAGCCCCACCCCCAGCAGCGTCGCCGCCAGCGCCGCCAGCATCGCCCCGATCGGCCCGGCGCGCGGCCGGCTCATCGCTGCCGCCCGGGGAAGGATGGGGAAGGCCTGAGCGCTCCGCCTGCTGGACCCCCGCCGGGGCCTTGGCCCCAGCCCCGCTTCGCCGGGCGATGCTTCCCGCGGGGCTGCCCTGCCCGGTTTCCTGTCATCACGACGATCGCTCCTTGCGCCATGCCCGGGGCGGGATCGCCATGGCCGCCGCCGCTCATCGCAGCAGCCACACCAGCCAGGCCGCCCCGGTGCCGGCGAAGATCGCCACGCCGACATTGCCGGTCGCGACCATCGCCGCCACCGTCATCGCCCCGCCGGCCCAGGCCTGCGGCCCGCCGCTCCACAGCCCGGGCGCGACATAGCCCACGAACAGCGTGCCCGGCAGATAGGCCAGCGCCGCGCGCATCGTGCGGCCGGGGCGGATCTGGCGGAACAGCCAGTAGCCGCCGGCCCGGCACAGATAGGTGGCGAGGGTCATGCCCAGGATGGCGGCGAGCGTCGCCGGATCGAGACTCATGCCGCGCCCCGCCGTTCGGCCAGCGCGCCGGTCAGGCTGCCGGCCAGAGCGCCGGCGACGATGTGCCAGTAGCTGCCCGGCAGCAGCCGTGCCACCAGCAGCGCGACCAGCGCCGCCACCGCCCAGGGCAGCAGGTCCTGCCGGCCGCGCCACAGCGGCACCAGCAGCGAGATGAACGCGGCCAGGGCGGCGAAGAACAGCGGATGCCCCGGCGGCGGGCGCAGCAGGCTGCCCAGCAGGTGCCCTGCCGCGCTGGTGACGACCCAGGGCAGCCACAGCGCGAGGCCGCTGCCCAGCAGGAAGCCGGCATCGGACCTGCCGGCGCGGATCTCGGTGATCGCCATCGCCCAGCCGTGATCGACCAGGAAGAACAGCGTCAGCCACACCCGCCAGCCGCGCAGCCGGTCGAGCCAGGGGGCGAGCGCGGGGCCCATCAGCGCGAGGCGCAGATTGACCACCAGCGCGGCGAGGGTTGCCCCCAGCACCGGCGCCGGGTGCGCCCAGCTGCCCAGCGCCATCAGCTGGCTGGCGCCGGCGAAAACGGTCGCGCTCATCAGCGTGGTCTCGGCCAGCGACAGGCCGGCGCCCTGCGCCACCACCCCGGTCACGATCCCGAACGGCAGGATGCCGAGGCTGACCGGCAGCGCCTGGCGCAGACCGCGCCGCATCCCGGCGCGGGTGAACCGCACGGCATCGGTCATGACCGGCGCAGCCGGATCAGCAATGTCTCGGCGGTTTCCGGATCCATCGCCAGCACCGCATCAGCCACCGCCTGGGCGAAGCCGGCACGGGCCATCACGGCATAGGCGCGGCGGCGCGACGGCCCTGGCGCGCCGCGGTCCGTCCCGCCATCCGTCCCCTCACCAATGCAGTCGTCCGGGGCGGGCTGATCGCGGCGGCGCGCCCGGTGCTGCGCATCGGCGGCCATCCCATCGCCGGCGGCGGCTTCCCCTCGGCGCCGCACCCGGTCGCGCACCGGACCATCGCCGGCATCGTCCGGCGGCGAAACCGCAGCATCCGAACGCGGCATGCCGGTATCACCGGGCATCGGTCCGGTCCCGCCTGCCGAAGGCTGGCGGCGGAACGGTCCCAGCCGTCGGCGCCTGGCCAGCGCCAGCGCGGCGGCCAGCTCGGCCTGCGGATCCTCGGGCAGCGCCGAGCGCAGGACCTCCGTATCCACCCCGCGCGCCGCCAGATGCGCGGCGATGGCGCGGCGGGACCGGCCGGCGCGGGTCAGGCTGCGGGCGCGGGCGGCGGCGAAGCCAGCATCATCGATCGCCCAGGCGGCGCGCAGCCTGGCGGCCACCGCGCGCACCGCCTGCCTGGCGGCGGCCACCGCCTCAGGCGCGGCGTCGCTCGCCCGCGCCCAGCGCTCCACCCTTCGGTCCAGCACCCGGATCAGCCCGGCCTCGGTCGCGGCATAGCG
>DAICZL010000032.1 GCA_027311165.1 bacterium | reverse complement strand
GCTCATGACCGCAGGCCCCGCGATGCCAGACTCCGGGGCGCCAGCGCCCGGCTCCGACGCGCCCATCCCCCCTGCCGCGGCGGCTTCCGCAGCAGAGACGGCCAGCAGCGGGTCTTCGTCCGATCCGGTCGGCGCGTTCGGGCCCGGCCCGCGCGTCCTGCACGCCCCCCTCGGCGAGGGGGTGCTGTCGGGGCTGAGCTTCGCGGTCAAGGACCTCTTCGATGTCGCCGGGGCGGTGACCAGCTACGGCAATCCCGACTGGGCACGCACCCATCCCCCGGCCGCCGCGACCGCGCCGATCGTGACCGAGCTGCTGGGCGCCGGGGCGAAGCTGCACGGCAAGACCCGCACCGTCGAGCTCGCCTACGGCCTGACCGGGGAGAACATCTGGCACGGCACCCCGCGCAACCCCGCCGCCCCGGACCGGTTTCCCGGCGGCTCGAGCTGCGGTTCGGCCGCCGGTGTCGCCGCCGGTCTGTTCGACTTCGCGCGGGGCTCGGATACCGGCGGCTCGGTGCGCATCCCGGCCAGCTATTGCGGCCTGTTCGGCCTCCGCCCGAGCCATGGCCTGGTCAGCCTGGCCGGCGCCTGCCCGCTCGCCCCAGGCTTCGACACGCCGGGCTGGTTCGCCCGTTCCGCGGCGCTGCTGGCCCGCATCGGCACGGTCCTGCTGCCCGAAGGCGCGTCCGTCTCGGGACCGCTGATCCGGGTCGAGGAAGCCTGGGAGAATGCCGACCCCGCGACCGCCGCCGCCCTGGCGCCGGCGCTCGCGCGGCGGGAGGCGCGGTTCGGCCCGGCGCTGCGGCTGCAGCTGCTGCCCGAGGGTCTGGCGGCGGCCTATGGGCATTTCCGCGCCGCCCAGGCCGAGGAAGCCTGGGCCTCGCTCGGCGGCTGGATCAGCGCCACTGCGCCGCAGCTGAGCCCCGCCGTCGCCGGGCGCTTCGCCGCCGCGGCCGCGATGGACCCGCAAGCCGCCGCCGCCGGGCGGGCCTTCCGCCGCCATCTGCGCGCCAGGCGCGCCGGGCTGCTGGGCGGCGGGGCGGTGCTGGTGTATCCGACCAGCCCCTGCCCCGCCCCGAAACTCACCACCACGCCGGCGCAACAGGACACGGTGCGGGAACGGACGCTGGGGGTGACCGCGATCGCCGGCCTGGGCGGGCTGCCCGAGGTGACGCTGCCGGCCGGCACCGCCGAGGGCGCGCCGGTGGGGCTGTCGCTCACCGCCGGGGCGGGCCGCGACCAGGCGCTGCTCGACTTCGCCGTGCAGGCCGCCGCCGTCGCCTTGCCAGCCGCCGGCTGAAACGCCGGGACGCCGCCGGACGACGTTCAGGCGGCGTCCTGCGGGCGGAACCACCCGGCAATTGCCGGGCACGTGCCGTCCCGCCTGCGCCGTGTGCCCAGGCTCCGATCGCATCACGCCCAGAGGGGACCACGAGGCCCATGCAGATCCGCCCCGCTCGCGCGGCCGATATCCCTGAAATCCAGGCGATCTACGCCCATCACGTGCTGCACGGCACCGGCACGTTCGAGGAACAGCCGCCCTCGGTCGAGGAGATGACCTTGCGGTTCCAGGCGGTGATCGACCGCGGCTGGGCCTGGCTGGTCGCCGAGGATGCGACCGGGGTGCTGGGCTATGCCTATTTCACGCAGTTGCGCGACCGTTCGGCTTATCGTTACGCCGTCGAAAATAGCATCTATGTGCGCGAGGATGTTCGCGGCCAGGGGGTCGGCAAGGCTCTGGTGGCAGAATTGCTGGAACGCGCCACGGCCGCGGGGTTCCGCCAGATGATAGCGGTGATCGGCGATTCCGAGAATGTGGGATCGATCGGAGTGCATGCCAGCCTGGGCTTCCAGCGCGCCGGCACGCTGCGGGCAGTCGGCATCAAGTTCGGCCGCTGGCTGGACGTGGTGAACATGCAGAAGGCGCTCGGCGAAGGGGATGGGAGCCTGCCGGAGCCGGGGTCGCACCAAATTCGCTAGGCACGCCGGGAGGGGAGCGCCCGCAGGCGCCCCCCGCCCCTCCACTCAGAAGTGGAACATCTCCATCAGATCGCCGATGGCCGGGCTGTTGGTCGGCACGTAGGGATTGCCGGCGGTGGTCACCGGGTTCGGCAGGTTGTCGCGGCTGCGGCTGGTCAGCGGCGACATGCCCCAGTTGGCCTCGATGAACTTCGCGATCGAGGCGTGGTCATAATAGGTGTGCACGACATGCCCACCGGTCGCGTAGGGCGAGACGACTATCAGCGGAATACGGGTGCCGTCGCCGAAGAAATCAACCGGCTGGATGTAGCCGGAGTCGTAGTAGCCGCCACCTTCGTCGGTGGTGATCAGGATCGCGGTGTCGGCCCACAGCGACGGCTTGGCCTTGACCTCGGTGACGATCTTTTTGACGAACGCCTCGAAGATGCTGAACTTCGAGGATTCCGGGTGACCATCGTTCAGCCCGCCAGGCTTCACGAAGGACACCGCCGGCAGCACGCCGTCATGGATGTCGTTGTAGAGGTCCGTGGTGTCCTTCAGGTTGGACTCACGCACCGCGGCGTTGGTCATGATCGAGGTGGAGTACTGGAAGAAGTTGCAGATATTGCAATAGACATTGGCCGGGCTGGTCGGATTGGCGGAATACAGATTCCAGCCTTCCCCGTAGTAGTGCCAGGAAACCTGCTTCTCCAGCAGCTCATCACCGATGTTACGCACCGAGGATGGCGGGATGGTGAAGGTGTCCACGGTATCGACAGTGCCGTTACCGTAATAGCCCGGGTTGTAGTTGTTCAGCAGGTAGTAATGGCCCGGATCGCAGTTCGGGTTGATCTTGGTCGGCAGCGAAGCCAGATAGGCCTCGACCGAGGCCACGCCAGGCTGGGTCGAGTCGGAGCAGTTGCTGTAGGTGCCGCCCGAATAGCCGTCCTGGGTATACCAGTTATTGGTGCCGGCCTGCGGATCGGGGTTCTCGATCTCGTTGACGGGCGGGGTCAGCGCATTTCCGTTGCCGTCGCTGTACCAGATCGCATCGGCGGTGCCGATCGCCACATGATTGGCCCCGGTGCCGCCCATGATCGCCTGGTGATAGTTGTCGCTGATCGAGTAGCGATCGGCGAGTTCCTTGAAGTAGGGCATGTCGCCGGCCTGGACATTGTAGAAGCCCATCGCCGTCGCACCCTCATGGGTGCTCTCGTCGTTGAA
>DAICZL010000031.1 GCA_027311165.1 bacterium | reverse complement strand
CCGCCCCCCGCGCTCCCGGCGTCAGCGCGACCGACTGCCAGGTTCGATCGAGTGCGTCGAGCCCGAGGCCCTTCAGCAGCAAGACGCGTTCCCGCAGCGCCCCGGCGAAGTCGATCTCGCCGTTCATGCTGCGCCGGGTGATGGCGGCGACCTCGTCCTTCACCCCGGCGAAGGCGGCGAGTTCGTCCAGGGTTTCGCTGGTGACGATGGTACTGTCCATGTCGGCCACCAGCAGGCGCTTGCGGCGTCCCGCGGCCGGGGTGGCGATCGCATCGATCGGCGCCGTGCCCAGCGCGGCGCGCACCGCCTTCAGATCGGGCGGGGCGGCGCAGGGCAGATCGGCCGCCTCTCCCGGTGACAGCCAGTCGGGCGGTCCCGCCCCCATTGCATCGCGCACACGGGCGACCGCGGCGGCGTCGAGCGAAGTCGCGGTTCGGTCGGCGATCAACGTCAGGGCATGGTCCATGCGTGGCGTTTGGCAGCGCTTGCGGGATCGGGCAAGCCACATCGGGCAGTCTTCCCATCAGGCAGACCTGCGCAAGCCGAAGCCTCGGCTGCGGACCGCTGTTGCGGGGGGGGCATTCGGCCGATCGTCCTGCTTGCCGTGCCGTCGTCTGCCGCCACCAGGCCGCGCGGATGCTGCAACCGCGAAGCGTTCTCATCATTGCCGGAACGTCTTGACGTGGCCGGCGACAGGCGCAGATTCCGCATATGCGAAATCTCTCCGATCTCTCCGAGAAGGAAATCCTTGCCCTTGCCATCGCGAGCGAGGAGGAGGACGGACGCGTCTATGCCGATATCGCCGAGGGCCTGCGCGAGGATTATCCGGCCAGCGCCCGCGTGTTCTCCGAGATGGCCGGCGAGGAGAACGAGCACCGCCGCGAACTGATCGAATTGTTCCGTCAGAAATTCGGCGAGCATATTCCGCTGGTCCGCCGCCAGGACGTGCGGGGGTTCATCCAGCGCCGCCCGGTCTGGCAGATCCGCCCGATGGCGCTCGAGACGGTGCGCAAGCTCGCCGAGACGATGGAATACGAGACGGTGCGCTTCTACCGCCAGGCCGCGAGCCGCAGCGAGGATGCCTCGATCCGCAAGCTGCTCGGCGATCTCGCCGCGGCCGAGGTGGCGCACGAGCGCCGCGCCGATCAGCTGATCGCCGAGAACCTGCCCAAGGATGTACGCGAGCAGGAGGACGAGGCCTCGCGGCGGATGTTCCTGCTGCGTGTGGTGCAGCCGGGTCTCGCCGGGCTGATGGATGGATCGGTCTCCACCCTGGCGCCGCTGTTCGCCGCGGCCTTCGCCACCGGCCGGTCCTGGGACGCCTTCGTGGTGGGGCTCGCCGCCTCGATCGGGGCCGGCATCTCCATGGGCTTCGCCGAGGCGCTGTCGGACAATGGCAGCCTGACCGGACGCGGCGCGCCCTGGGTGCGGGGCGGGATCTGCGGGCTGATGACCACCATCGGCGGCATCGGCCATACGCTGCCGTTCCTGATCCCGGATTTCTGGACCGCGATGACCATCGCCTTCGTGGTGGTGGTGGTGGAACTGGCGGCGATCAGCTGGATCCGCTGGAAATACATGGATACGCCGCCGCTGTCGGCCGCCTTCCAGGTGATGTTCGGCGGTGCCCTGGTGTTCGCCACCGGGATCCTGATCGGCAGCAGCTAGGGAACCCCTGATGCATTACGACCGCACGACGATCGGCCTGCACTGGGCCGTGGTGGCGCTGGTCGCGCTGCTGTGGGGGCTGGCGCAGATCATCGACTTCTTCCCCAACCCGCTGCGCATCCAGGTGCGCTCGCTGCACATCGCGCTCGGCGTGGCGCTCGGCCTGGTGCTGGTGCTGCGGGTGGTCTGGCGCAACACCGGGGGGAAACATCTGCCGCCGGCCGAAAGCGGCTGGCCCCAGAAGGCCGCGACCGCCACGCATTACCTGCTGTATCTGCTGGTGGCGGCGACGGTGCTGGCCGGACTGGCCGCGGTGTGGACGCGCGGGGACAGCATTTTTGGCCTGTTCAGCGTGCCCGCCTACGACCCCGGCAACAAGGCGCTGGCCCATTCCGTGGTGAGCTGGCACGGCACCATCGTGAACCTGCTGTTGATCCTGGCCGGGCTGCACGCCGCCGCGGCGCTGTTTCATCACGTGATTCTGCGCGACGGCGTGTTGCGGCGGATGCTGCCCGGGAAATGATCCCGGCCGGCGCCGGCACGGTGCCATCACCCAGGCCAGTCCGGCTGCGGCACCGCGCCGATCCGGGGTCCGGGGGGAGCGCGCGGCCAGCGGCTTCTTTGCCCCCTTCCCCATTGCGGAGCCTGCCGGGGGCCATCGGGGCTGGGTCAGGCCGCACCCGTTCCCGTCTCAGGCCGGCTGACGCGCGAGCCGCTGGAACGCGCGGAACGAACGCTCCAGCAGCGCGGGCGCGATGTCGCGCAGGATGAACACCAGGCGCGAGCGCCGTTCGGCGTCCGGCCAGGCCGGCAGGTGAGAGGGCGGGTGCACGATATGCTGGACGCCGTTGATGAGCAGCGGCCCCTCGCCCCCGCCGAGATCGAGCAGCCCCTTCACCCGCAGCACATCCGCGCCGCGCGCGTGCAGCAGCAGCGTCAGCCAGACACCGAAGCCGGTCCAGTCCACCGCCTCGTCCAGCTCGAGCACATGCGCGGCGATCGCACCGTGGCGATGGGCATGGGGGAGCGCCGGGGGCAGGGTTCGCGGG
>DAICZL010000027.1 GCA_027311165.1 bacterium | reverse complement strand
CAGGGGCGGGTGCTTGTGCGGCTGCAGATTTCCCCCGAAGGCGAACCGGTCTCGGTGGAGATCGCCGAAAGCAGCGGCACCCCCAGCCTGGACCGCGCCGCCGCCGATGGTGCTCGGCATTGCCGCTTCCAGCCGGCGATGCGAGAGGGCCGCCCGGTCGCCGGCACCGTCGCCGTGCCGTTCAACTTCAGCCTGCAGGACTGAAACCAGCGCGCGGGCGGCGACCCGGGAGGCAAGACAGACCGGGCTCCGCCCCATCGCCCCCGGGGACCCGCCAGGGGCCAGGCCCCTGGAGGAAAGTTATCCTTTCGGGTGCGGAACCGGACCGAGCCCCGGCGAGAGACGGCGCGCTCAGCGCCGCCCGACCGGCGGGGCCGGCAAGGCGGCCTGTTCGACCGCGAACTTGATCAGCCCGGCAGTGGTCGGAATGCCCAGCCTGCCGCGCATCGTCGCGGTGATGTTGGCGGCGCTGCGGTAGCTGATCCCGAGATCGAGCGCGATCTCCGCCAGGCTGCGGCCGGCGGCCAGGCGGCCCATCACCTCCCGCTCGCGCGGCGACAGGCCGTGCGGCCCGGCGGCGGCCTCGGCGCCCGGGCGCAGGCTCATCAGCGCCAGGGACTGCGCCACGCCGCGCCCCAGGAACACCTCGCCGGCGGCGACCCGCTCGATCGCCTCGGCCAGCAGGCCCGGATCATCGTTCTTGGTGATGAAGCCGCGCGCCCCGGCCTCCAGAGCCCGGGCGACCAGCGCCGGGTCCTCGTACATGCTGAACACCAGCACCAGCGCGGCGGGCGCCACCTCGCGCAGCCGGACCAGCAGATCGAGGCCGTTCATGTCCGGCAGGCGCAGATCGAGCAGGACCAGCGCCGGCGGATCGTCGCGGGCGAGGCGCAGCGCCTCGGCCGCGCTGCGCGCCTCCGCCAGTTCGATCCCGCCGCGTCCCTGCAGCAGCCGCCGGCAGCCATCCCGCACGATCGGATGGTCCTCGACCATCAGCAGTTTCACGCCACCGCCTCCGGCAGCGGCAGGACCACTTCGACCAGCGTGCCGCCGCCCGGCCCGGCGCAGACCGCCAGCCGCCCGGCCAAGGCACGCACCCGCTCGGCCATGCCGAGCAGGCCGAAGCCGAAGCGCAGCTCCGCCGGCACGCCCCGCCCATCGTCGCGCACGCAGACATGCAGCGCCGAGCCGCCCTCCCCGTCCCGGTCCAGGCGCACCGCGACCCGCCCGGCGGCGGCGTGGCGCGCGCAATTGGTCAGGCATTCCTGCACCACCCGATACACGGTCAGCGCCATGCCCTCCTCCAACCCCCCGATTCCGGCGCCGAGGTCGGGCGACCAGTGCGTCTGCGGGTAGCGGCGCTGCCAGGTCGCGACCAGCTGCCGCACCGCTTCGCCCAGCCCCATCTGCTCGAGCACCAGCGGGCGCAGCCGGTCGAGCATGCGGGCGTTGATCCGCTGGATCGAATCCGCCAGCGCCGCGATCGCGCGCGCGCGGTCCTCGATCTCGGCCGCCGCCCCGCCTTCGCGCACCGCCCGCAGGATGCAGGCGACATCGGCGCGGATACCGAACAAAGCGGGGCCGAACTCGTCGTGCAGTTCATGGGCCACCTCCTTGCGCTCGGCCTCCTGCAGCGAGATCAGCCGGTCGATCAACGTGCGGTTGTCGGTCGTGATGCGGCCGAGCACGCCGGCCAGCCGGTCGAACTGCACGCCGACCCGGCGCAGTTCGGCCACCCGGATCGGCGTCAGCCGCACCGTGTAATCGCCGTGTTCCAGCCGGTCGAAGCCACGCGCCAGATCCTGGATCGGCCGCAGCGCCAGGGTCACGGTCCAGAACACGAGGCCGGCGGTCAGCAGCGCCAGCGCCAGCAGCAGCACCACCTGTGCGGTGAAATCGTCCCAGATCTCGTCGATCTCGTCCTGCGGATGCGAGGTCATCCCGATCACCACCGGTGTGCCGTCGGCGAGCGCGCCCGCGAAGGTCTCCACCACCGGGGTTGTCGCGAAGAGCGCCGCGAACCAGGCCGGCGCGCCGGCGGTCGCCGCCGCCCCGGGCAAGTCCGCCGCCACGCCGGGCGCGGCCAGGCTGTGCAGCCGCACATGGCGGATCCGCGGCAGGCCGGCCCCGAGCCGCGCCAGCGCGCCGGCCGCATCGGGGGCATGGGCGAGGTCGCGCAGTTCCGCCTGCACCAGGATGCGGCCCAGTTCGCGCCCCGATTCCAGCTCGGCCTGCACCCGGGCGCGGGCGTGATGCAGCACGAACCCGGCCGCCGTGACCAGACCCAGCAGCAGGATCGCGGTCGGGATCAGTACCAGGCGGATACGCAACGAGCTCATGTCCGCCCCCCGTCCGGCCGCAGCCACCGCGGTCGCGCAGAGTATAACCCGCATCTGCGCGGCGCCAACGCCGCCGGCCCGGAAAATACGATACGAATCCGGATGCAGAATCTGCCGGCAGGCCTGCAGAAACCGCCGGCCGGGGCGCCGGAGATCCATGGCGGGGCGCAATAAGACAGGATGGACGGAGCGCGGTTTCCTGACCAATATCCGGCCCGACCATCAAGGCCGGTCGCGGCAAGGCTGGCAGGGGAAGCACGTTGAAGAGCCTGGGTTGGATCATTCTGGCGGCGGCACTGGCGCCGGCCGGGACACTGGCGCAGACCGTCGCGCAGACACCCCCCCCGGCCGACGGGGCGACGGCGGCTGGCGCCGTGCTGCCGCAGGTCAATGTGGTCGGCACCGCGCCGCTGCTCGGCTCGGGGATCGACCAGAACCAGATCCCGGCAGCGTCCTATGTGCTGGATCAGAAACAGGTCCAGCAGGCCTACACGCCGCGTGCGCTCGATGCGCTGAACCAGCTGGTTCCTTCGGTCAATCTGTCCGACGCGCAGGGTAATCCATTCCAGCAGAACCTGTTCTTCCGCGGCTTCGAGGCCTCGTCGCTGGCCGGGGCACCGCAAGGGCTGGCGGTCTATCTGAACGGCGTGCGGTTCAACCAGCCCTTCGCCGACACGATCAACTGGGATCTGTTCCCGGAGGTGGCGATCCAGAGCATGAACGTCGAAGGCGCGAACCCGGTGTTCGGCCTCAACGCGCTGGGCGGCAGCATCGCGGTGCAGCTCAAGGACGGGTTCGGCTTCCATGGCGGGCAGAGCGATACCGAGGCGGGATCCTATGGCCGCGTCTCGAGCACGCTGCAATACGGTGTGCAGTCGGGCAATGTCGCGACCTATGTCGCGCTGAGCGCCCTCAACGACGATGGCTGGCGCATCGATCAGTCCTCGCAGCTGCGCAATTTCTACGGCGATCTCGGCTGGCGCAGCGATGCCGCCGAGGTGCATTTCAGTGTGATGGGGGCGGATAATTATCTGAACGGCCCCGCTTCCGCGCCGGTGCAGTTCCTGGCGGCCAATCCGGCTGCGGTGCTGACCGCGCCCAACCAGGTGGTGAACCGGTATCTGCAGGTGGCGCTGCGCGGCAATTACGACATCAGCGACACCACCGCGCTGCAGGCACTGGCCTACTACACCAATCTGTCGCAGCGCGTGCGCAACGGCAATGCCAGCAACGGGCAGGTCTGCAACAACGGCATCGGCCTGTGCACTTCCGATGGCGTGACCCCGTTCACCGACCGCTCGGGCGCGCAGATACCCGATTTCCTGAACGGCGGCCCATATTCCGAGCAGGACAACCAGGGCACCGACGAGAACGGATACGGCGCCTCGCTGCAGGCGACAGACACCCACCAGCTGTTCGGCAGGCCCAACCATTTCACCGCCGGTCTCAGCTTCGACGGCGGGCAGACGATGTTCGACGCGACCAGCTTCCAGGGCGGACTGTCCACCGACGGTCTGCAGAACTGGTTCGGCCCCGGCTATGTGATCGACACGCCAGGCGTGATCCAGCCGGCGCGGGTGTTCACCACCAACGCCTATTACGGGATCTATGCCTCCGACATTCTCGATGTGACCGACCGACTCTCGTTCACGCTGTCGGGACGGCTCAACGACGCGCAGCTCAATCTCAGCGGCCAGAACGGCACGCCGGTGTTCGGGCAGCATAATTACAGCCATTTCAATCCCGGCGCCGGGGCGACCTACAAGCTCTTCGAGACCCTGTCGCTGTATGGCGGCTGGGCGGTTGCCAACCGTGCGCCGACACCGGTGGAGCTCTCCTGCGCCTCACCCACCGATGCGTGCAGCATCGCCAATTTCTTCGTGGGCGACCCGTCCCTCAAGCAGGTGGTGGCGCAGACCTTCGAGGCCGGGCTGCGCGGCAACACCACGATCGGCACGGCGGCGCTGAGCTGGACCGCCGGGGTCTACCGCACCAATTCCCAGGATGACATCCAGTTCACCGCCGTGCCGGTCTCTGGCTTCGGCTATTTTCAGAATATCGGCAACACCCAGCGCCAGGGCGTGGAACTGGGCAGCAACCTGAAATGGGGGCGGCTGTCGGCCTACCTGAACTATTCCTATACCGATGCGACCTACCAGTCCTCGTTCATCCAGAACAGCTACAGCCCCTTCGCCAACGCCAATGGCCAGATCTTCGTTCATCCCGGCAACCGGCTGCCCGGCATTCCCGCCAACCAGCTGAAATTCGGCATGACCTACAACATCACCGACCAGTGGAGCGTGGGCATCGACGGCATCGCCCGCGACGGGGCCTATCTGTTCGGCGACGAGGCCAACCAGAACCCCAAGACCCCAGGCTATGTCGTGCTCAACCTCAACACGAGCTTCCGCCCAATACCGGGGGTGGAATTCTACGGGATCATTCAAAATTTGCTTAATCAAAACTATTATAGTTTCGGTACATTCTCGCCGACCTCCTCGGTGCCTTACCCGCTGGCCCCCGGCGCAACCAATCCGCGCAGCCTGAGCCCGGGCTGGCCGATCGCCGGATATGGCGGCGTGCGGCTCACCTTCTGAGCCGCACGCGGGCATGGCCTCGGGCGCGGCGCGCTCACATGCCGCCGAACGAGGCTGGGGCCCGGCGCGCCCTTGCCAAGCCCGAGCCCGGTCGCGGCTGGGCAGCGATCGCGTCCGCGATGCTGCGCCCTGACACCGACGCAGCGGGGCCATGATGATGGCAATTGATCGCACCGGGTCTCTCGACAAGCACGATCGCATTGCCATACTGAAAGCAGGCGGCAACCGGCCCGGATGGGCCTTTACGGAGGAAGCGATGCGATACGGCCTGACCGGGATACTGACGCTGGCAGCGGCGATCGTGATTTATAGTGGCACCGCCCGTGCCGATGGTGATCCGGCGGCTGGCAAGAGCGTGTTCAACAAATGCATGGTCTGCCACTCGCCCGAGAAGGGGGTGAACAAGATCGGCCCGAGCCTGTGGGGCGTGGTCGGCCGGCATTCCGCCTCGATCGAGAACTTCAACTACTCCGAGGCGATGAAGAAGGCCGACAAGACCTGGGACCCGGCGACGCTCGATGTCTACCTGACCGATCCGCGCGCGATGGTGCCCGGCACCAAGATGATCTTCCCCGGCCTCAAGAACGCCGATGACCGGAAGAACGTGATCGCCTATCTCGAAACCCTGAAATAGCCACCGCCCTGCCGGCCGGACCGGTGCGTCCCCGGGGCGCCGATGCCTTGATCCCCATCGCGGCCGGCCTCAGCCGCGATGGGAAGGCCCTTCCAGGGCCGGAGGCGTCCGGCAAGACTGGCCGACACGTCCCCGGCCCGGATGTTGCCCGGCGATGCTGCATCTGAGCAAACTCGCGGTCGGGGTCCGCGATATCGCCGAGCTCGGCCGGATCCAGGCCGAGCGTGCGGCCTCCGACCCGCCCCTGCGCCATCGCACCCGTCATTTTCCCCGCCGCGCGGCCGAGATCCTGCAAGGGGGATCGATCTACTGGGTGATCGGCGGAGCCATGGTGGTCCGCCAGGCCATCACCGCCATTCGCCGCGACCAGGCCGAAGACCAGACCGCCTGTACCCAGCTGCTGCTGGATCCGCACCTGGTGCCGGTCTGCGCCCGGCTGATCAAGCCCTTCCAGGGCTGGCGATATCTGCCCGGTGCCGATGCGCCCGCCGATCTGCCGGCCCTGGCACGGACCGCGATGCCGGAGACGCTGCTGCGCGACCTGCGGGCGCTGGGCCTGGTATAGGCCCCCGCCGGAATCTCGGCGAACAGCGAAAAGGGCTTGCGGCACACCGCCACAAAAGTCCATAGAGTCGTCAGGTGTGTATGCTTCTCAGCTCCACCGCCGTCTCAGGTCGCAACGCCCATTCCCGGAGCTCACCGTGATCCTCTCCCGCAGACGCCTGCTCGCCACGATCGGCACGATCCTGCCGGCAGCAGCCGCGCTCGCCACGCGTGCCGAGGCTGCTTCGCCCAGCAGCGGCTCCGCCAAGCCGCATCACGGCCATAGCGGCCATTCCCACAAGACACACAGCCACAGCAGCAAATCCACCCATCAGGGGCACAGCAGCAAATCCACGTCCTGAGCGGGGAGGCAAGCGGGCGCGACGAGGCCTCGGCCCTTGCCGGTCGCCCTGTCGCGCCGCTATAGACGCGTGACCGGGGCGTGCCCGGTCATGTGCCTGATGTCCGCGTAGCTCAGCTGGATAGAGCGCAGGATTCCTGAGAATTGGGCGCCGCGGAGGGAAACCGCGCGGTGGATCCGCTCAAAGTCGGGGAACGCTACGGCGCGCGTGCGCCTTGCCGATCCCGAGCCAAGCCCGGATCGTCATCCGGGAAGGTGTAGAGACTGGACGGGCGGCGCCTGTCGGTCCCGGTGGGACCCAGGGCGAAGGGACAGTCCAGACCACGAACGCCCGGCCAGGGCGGCGGCGAAAGCCGAAGTGGTATGAATCCTGAGGCCGTGGGTTCGAATCCCGCCGCGGACGGACCGGGTCGCATCGCCCCCCGCGGGGAGGGCAGCCTGCGCCTTGAACCCGGCAGGGCCCGGGTTGCCGCCGCCCTGGGCTGCCCGCCGCCCCGGGGTGCCCACGCCCCAGGTTGCCCACGCCCCGGGTCGCCCACACCAACGCAATGAGGCGTCGGCCCGAAGACCTCGCACCGTGCCGGATGGGCGATCGGGCGAAGCCCGGCCTTGGTCGCGCGGCTATGCGCATGCTGACGGGCCGCGCTATAGTCGGGTGGTTACATCGTTCCGCGGAGGCTCGTGTGCATCCTCCTGCCGCTTTCGGCCGCGTCCTGGCACGCCGGCGCATGCGCGGCGCCGGGCTCGCGCTCGGCGTCCTGGGCGCGCTCCCTGCCCGGCCGCGCGCCCAGGTTTCTGCCGCCCCGGTGATCGCCGCCGCCGCCGACCTGCACTTCGCGCTCGAAGAGATCGCCGCGGCATTCCGCGGGGACTCCGGGTCGGAGGTCACGCTGAACTTCGGCTCCTCAGGGAATTTCCGCCGCCAGATCGAGCAGGGCGCGCCGTTCCAGCTGTTCCTCTCGGCCGACGAGGCCTTCGTCGGCCAGCTCGCCGCGGCCGGATACACACTTGATGAGGGCACGCTCTATGCCATCGGCCGCATCGTGCTGTTCGCCGGCCCCGACTCCCCGCTCGCGGTGGATCCGGCGCTCGACGGGCTCGCGGCCGGGCTCGCGGCCGGACAGGTGCGGAAATTCGCGATCGCCAATCCCGAACACGCGCCCTATGGCCGCGCCGCCGAGCAGGCGCTGCGCCATCGCGGGCTGTGGGAGAGGCTGCAGCCGCATCTGATCCTGGGCGAGAACGTCGCGCAGGCCGCGCAATTCGCCGCCACCGGATCGGCCGAGGGCGGCATCTTTGCCTATTCCCTGGCCCTGTCCGAGCCGATGCGCAAGCTCGGCCGCTGCGCGCTCATCCCGGCCGACTGGCACGCGCCGCTGCGCCAGCGCATGGTGCTGCTGAAGGGCGCCGGCGCGGTGGCACGCAGCTTCTATGCCTATCTGCAGACCGCCCCGGCACGCGCGGTGTTCCGCCGCTACGGCTTCGTCCTGCCCGAGGAGACCGGCTGAAGCGATGCTCGATCCCAGGCGGCACCGGCGCGCATCTTCCCGGACCGGCGGCCCGGGCCCCGTCCCCGGCGCATCGGCGGACGCCGGGCCTTTGCGAGCGGGACAGCCCGCCGGCACGGGTCCCGACGGACATGCCCCGATGACCGGCCCGGCGGCTTCGGGGGAGGAGCGCGGCCGCTCCGCCCTCCTGGCCCTGGTTTCGCGTGCCGCCATCTCGGAGAGCCGGTCCGCAGGCCGGCTTGCCCCGGGGGCGGCTGGCGCTGGCGGGGGCTCTCCCTCGCGAGCGCGATGTCGTCACCGGCTCTGACGCGCGATGGACTGGACCGCCCTGGCCCTGTCGCTGCGCCTCGGCGCGCTCACGGTGCTGATCCTGGCGCCGGTCGGGATCGTGCTGGCCCGGCTGCTCGCCTATCGCCGCTTCCCCGGCAAGGGCCTGGCCGAGGCCGCGCTGGCACTGCCGCTGGTGCTGCCGCCCACCGTGCTCGGCTATTATCTGCTGGTCGGCTTCGGCGGTGCCTCGCCGCTCGGGCGGCTGTACCGGATGCTGGCGGGCCAGGACCTGGTGTTCAGCTTCGGCGGCCTGCTGGCGGCCTCGCTGCTGGTCAACCTGCCCTTCGCGATCCAGCCGATGCAGCGCGCCTTCGAGGCGATCCCGGCCGAACTGCGCGAAGCCGGCGCCTGCGCGGGCATGCCGCCCCTGCGCGTGCTGCGCCGGATCGAGCTGCCGCTGGCCTGGCCCGGCCTGCTGACCGGGCTGGTCCTGACCTTCGCCCATACGCTGGGAGAATTCGGCGTGGTGCTGATGGTGGGCGGCAACATTCCCGGCCAGACCCGCACCATCGCGATCGCGATCTACGACCGCGTGCAGGCGTTCGACAACGCGGCGGCCGCGCGCATGTCGGCGCTGCTGCTCGCGTTCTCGCTGGCCGCGCTCGGCCTGACCTACACGCTCTCGCGGCGGATCGGCCCGCTGCGTGACTGAACCCGCGCCGCCGGGGCTGCAGGCAACGCTGCGCCAGGACGGACCAATCCCGCTCGATGCCACGCTCGACTGCGCGCCCGGCGAGCTGCTGGCCCTGGTCGGCCCCTCGGGCAGCGGCAAATCCACCCTCCTGCGGTGCATCGCCGGGCTCTACCGGCCGCATCAGGGCGAGGTCCGCTGCAATGGCGCAATCTGGCTCGATTCCCGGCAGGGCATCGATGTCAGGCCGCATCTACGCCCGGTGGGCCTGGTGTTTCAGACCTACGCGCTGTTCCCGCATATGAGCGTGCGCGGCAACGTCATGGCCGCGCTCGGCCAGCGCCCGCGCGCCCAACGGGCGGCCAGGGCACAGGCGCTGATCGAGCTGGTGCAGCTGGCCGGGCTGGAGGAGCGTCGCCCGGCCACCCTGTCGGGCGGGCAGCAGCAGCGGGTCGCGGG
>DAICZL010000070.1 GCA_027311165.1 bacterium | reverse complement strand
CCCCACGGCACCGAGAAGGCAGAGCCCGTGGCCCTGCTTTTCAGAGAGTTGAAATCGGAGCCCGCTGGTCCGACCGGTCGGGACGCGGGTGTCACCCGTCCAGCCCCAGCACCCCGACCGTATGGCGCGCGATCATCCGCTCCTCGTCGGTCGGCACCACCCAGGCCTGCACCGCGGAGCCATCGGCGCTGATCCGCCCCGCCCCGGCCTCGTTGCGCACCGGGTCCAGTGCCAGGCCCAGCCAGGCACAGCCCTGCGCCACCTCGCGCCGTGTGGCCGCATCGTGCTCGCCGATGCCGGCGCTGAACACCAGCCGGTCGAGCCCGCCCAGCGCCGCCGCCAGCGAGCCCACCTCCCGCACGATCCGGTAGACGAACAGCGCGATCGCCTCCGCCGCCGCGGGCGCGGCCGAGGCACGCAGGCTGCGCATGTCCGACGCGATGCCGGACACGCCGAGCAGGCCGGAGCCGCGATACAGCAGATCCTCGATCGCCCGCGCGTCCATCCCGTGCCGGTCCATCATGTACAGAATCACGCCGGGATCGATCGAGCCGCAGCGTGTGCCCATCACCAGCCCGTCCAACGCGGTGAAGCCCATCGTGGTGGCGACGCTCTTCCCCTGGTGCGCGGCGCACAGGCTGGCGCCATTGCCCTGATGCGCGATCACCAGCCGCCGCGCGGCCAGATCCGGGGCGAGCGCGCGCAGCCGGCCCGCCAGGTATTCGCAGGACAGGCCGTGAAAGCCGTAGCGCCGCACGCCTTGCCCGGCGAAGCGGCGCGGCAGGGCGAAGGCTTGCGCCACCGGGGCCTGGCCGTGATGGAAGAAGGTGTCGAAACAGGCCGCCTGCGCCAGCTGCGGTGCCTGCCGTGCGATGGCGCGGATCGGCGCCAGATTGTGCGGCTGGTGCAGCGGCGCGAGCGGGATCAGCGCCGCAAGCTTCTCCAGCACCGCCGCGTCGATGCGCACCGGGCTCGCGAATTCCATGCCGCCATGCACCTCGCGGTGCCCCACCGCCAGGACCGGCAGTCCGCGCAGCAGCCCGGTCGCGACGCGCAGGATCTCGGCGGTGGCGTCGTGGTGATCGAACGTCGCGCCGCCGCACTCATGGGCAGCCAGGCTGGCGCCCGCGGCATCGACGATCGCCAGGCGCGGCGCGGAGGCGATGCGCTCGATCTGGCCGTGAAACAGCGGCACCGGTTCCGGCCGGTCCGGACCGGCATGGTGGCGGTACAGCGCGAACTTGATGCTGGAGGACCCGGCATTGAGTACGAACAGCGCGCCCGGCGCGGTCATTGCCGGTCCTGCCCGCCCGGGCCCGCTGGCGCCTCGCGGGCCGTCATCGCAGGGCCGCCGCCGGGTTCCCCCGCGCGAGGCGACCAGCAGCGAGGCGACCGCGCAGGAGGCGAGCCGGCTTTGCAGCGAGTCCGCCCGGCTGGTCAGGATGATCGGCACCCGCGCGCCGAGCACGATCCCGGCCGCATCCGCCCCGGCCAGGAAGGACAGGCTCTTGGCCAGCATGTTCCCCGCCTCGAGGTCCGGCACCACCAGCACATTGGCGCGGCCCGCGACCGCCGAGACGATGTGCTTGACCGAGGCCGCCGCCATGTCGATCGCAGTGTCGAGCGCGAGGGGGCCGTCGAGCAGTGCCCCGGTGATCTGGCCACGCTCGGCCATCTTGCACGGTGCCGCGGCTTCGATCGTGGAGCGCAGGCGGGGATTGACCAACTCCATCGCGCTCAGGATCGCCACCCGCACCTCGGGGAAGTGCATCGCGTGCGCCAGGTCGATCGCGTTCTGGACGATATCGACCTTCTCCTCGAGCGTGGGGGCGATGTTCACCGCGGCATCGGTGATGATCAGCGGATCGGCGCGGCCCGGCACGTCCATCACGAAGCAGTGGCTGATGCGCCGGGCGGTACGGATGCCGCCCTCGCGCGCGGCCACCGGGGCCATCAGCTCGTCGGTGTGCGGGCTGCCCTTCATCAGCGGCTCCGCCCGGCCCGCGCTGACCAGCCCGACCGCCTTTTCCCCCGCTTCGTGGCTGTGGCGCGCACCGACGATCTCGATGCCACCGAGATCGATCGACGCCTCGGCGGCGACCTGGCGGATGCGTGCCTCGGGCCCGACCAGGACCGGCCGGATCAGCCCCAGCCGCGCCGCCTCGATCGCGCCGGCGAGCGACACCGCGTCGCAGGGATGCGCGATTGCCGTGGCGATCGCCGGCAGGCGCTGGGCGGCCGCGATCAGGGCCGCGTATTTGGCGTGGCGGGGGGCGCTGCATCAGGCATCCCGCCGCCCCGCCGCCCCGGCGCCGCAGATCCAGTCCGGCATCTGCATCCTGGCCTCCTCCGCGCCGCCCGGGCGTGACGGGGAGAATGCGCCGGCGTCGGGCCAAAAGGCGATGACCGAGATCATTGCCGGAGGATCGGCGTGCCGGCTGGTCCACGGGCCGGCCCCGGGCGCGGGGCCGGTGTTGCCGGGCAAGCGGCCCGCGCGGGGGCGCCACGCTGTTCAAGCCCCGATCCGGCCGTGCTACACGCGCCCTCATGGCGCGCGGCCTGCTCTTCCGATGTTGAAACGCATCCTGGCCCATCCGGTCTGTCAGGCGGCGATCGCCCGGGCGCTCGGCCTGTATCTGTCCTTCGCGCTGCGCACCACGCGCTGGCGGCTGGTCGGTGCCGAGCACCTGGCGCCGTTCGCGCTCGGCCAGCCGGCGATCATGGCGGCCTGGCACGAATGCCTGCCGCTGATG
>DAICZL010000782.1 GCA_027311165.1 bacterium | reverse complement strand
GATGCAGGTCTCCATGCGGGTGAACCAGCGCTATTTCGCGCTGCGCCACCAGGACGGCTCGGCCGCGCCGTTTTTCGCCTTCGTCGCCAATATCGAGGCGGCGGACGAGGGCCGCGCCATCATTGCAGGAAACGAACGGGTGCTGCGCGCGCGCTTCGCCGATGCGCGGCATTTCTGGGATCTCGATCGGCGGGCGCGGCTGGAAAGCCTGGTGCCGAAGCTCGATCATATCGTGTTCCATGCCAGGCTCGGCAGCCAGGGCGACAGGGTGCGGCGCATCCGGCGGCTGGCGGCGCATATCGCGGGATCGATCGGCGCGGGCGAGGCGCTGGCCGACCGGGCCGCCGAATTGTGCAAGGCCGATCTGGTGTCCGGCATGGTGGGCGAGTTTCCCGAACTGCAGGGCGTGATGGGCCGCTACTACGCGCTGCACGAGAACGAGGACCGGCTGGTGGCGGATGCGATCCGCGACCATTACGCGCCCAGGGGAGCGAACGATGCGGTGCCGACCGCGCCGGTTTCGGTCGCGGTGGCGCTCGCCGACCGGCTGGATCAGCTGGCGGGGTTCTTCGCGATCGGCGAGACACCGACCGGATCGGGCGATCCCTTTGCACTGCGCCGCGCGGGGCTCGGGCTGATCAACATCATCCGCACCTTGCGTCTGCGGCTGCCTCTGCGGGCGCTGATCACCGCCGCCGGTCATGGCCTGCCGGCCGTGCCGCCGGTGGAGGACATACTGGGCTTCCTCGCCGAGCGGCTGCGGGTGCAGCTGCGCAGCGAAGGCGCGCGTCACGACGTGCTGGATGCGGTGTTTGCCGCCGGCGCCGATGACGATTTCACCCGCCTGCTCGCCCGCACCGATGCCGTCGCGGCCCTGCTCGGCACCGGGGACGGTGTGAACCTGCTGGCCGCCTATCGGCGCGCGGCGAACATCCTCCGCATCGAGGAACGCAAGGACGGCCCGTTCGACGGTCCGGTCGATCCCGCGCTGCTCTCCCTGGCGGAGGAGGAGCAGCTGCATCGGCAGTTGCAGCACGTGGCCGCCGCGGAAGCCCTGCTCGCCGCCGAGCAGTTCGGCCAGGCGATGTCGGTGCTCGCCGGCCTGCGCGCCCCGCTCGACGCCTTCTTCGAAAACGTCACGGTCAACGCGCCCGATCCGGCGCTGCGCCGCAACCGTCTGCGCCTGCTCGGCCGTGTGCGCGCGGCGATCGACCGCATCGCCGATTTCTCGAAGATCGAATCCCAGGGAGCCGCGTGATCATGACCAAATGGGTCTACAGCTTCGGCGCCGACCACAACGAAGGTCGGGCCGGGATGCGCAACCTGCTGGGCGGCAAAGGCGCCAACCTCGCCGAAATGGCCTCGATCGGCCTGCCCGTCCCCCCGGGCTTCACCCTCACCACCGAAGTCTGCACGGCGTTCTACGACAACGACCGCGCCTATCCCGAATACCTGGCCGGGCAGGTGCGCGACGCGCTGGCGCGCATCGAGGCCGCCGTGGGCCTGCGCTTCGGCGACAAGCACCGCCCGCTGCTGGTCTCGGTGCGCTCCGGCGCGCGGGTCTCGATGCCGGGCATGATGGACACGGTGCTCAATCTCGGCCTGAACGATGCGACCGTGGAAGGCCTCGGCGAGGCCTCGGGCGATGCCCGCTTCGCCTGGGACAGCTATCGCCGCTTCATCCAGATGTACGGCTCGGTCGTGCTCGGCGTCGATCATCACCGCTTCGAGGAGATCATCGAGCATGTGAAGCTCGATGCCGGCGCGATCGAGGACACCGCTTTGTCCGCCCAGGACTGGCACCGCGTGGTGCACGGCTACAAGGAGATGGTGCAGGGCGAGACCGGCAAGCCGTTTCCGCAGGACCCCGAGGAACAGCTCTGGGGCGCCATCGGCGCGGTGTTCGGCAGCTGGATGAACCCGCGCGCCATCACCTATCGGCGGCTGCACGACATCCCCGCCGGCTGGGGCACCGCGGTCAATGTCCAGGCGATGGTGTTCGGCAACATGGGCGCCGATTGCGCGACCGGTGTGTGTTTCACCCGCGACCCCTCGACCGGGGAGAACATCTTCTACGGCGAATTCCTGGTCAACGCCCAGGGCGAGGACGTGGTGGCCGGCATCCGCACCCCCCAGCCGCTGTCGAGTCTGCGCGCCAAGCCGGGCGAGGTGTCGATGGAGGAGGCGCTGCCCAAGGCCTACGAAGAACTGTGCCGGGTGCGCGAGACGCTGGAGCGGCACTATCGCGACATGCAGGACATCGAGTTCACCATCCAGCAGAACCGGCTCTACATGTTGCAGACGCGCAGCGGCAAGCGCACCACCGCGGCCTCGCTGCGCATCGCGGTGGAGATGGCCAATGAGGGCCTGATCGACCGATCCGAGGCGGTGCGGCGGGTCAATCCGGCCGCGCTCGACCAGCTGCTGCACCCGATGCTCGACCCTACCGCGAAGCGCACGATCTTCTCGAAGGGCCTGCCGGCGAGCCCCGGTGCCGCCTCGGGTGCGGTGGTGTTCAGCGCCGATGAGGCGGAGAGCCGCGCCGCCAAGGGCGAGCAGGTGATCCTGGTGCGCATCGAGACCAGCCCCGAGGACATCCACGGCATGCATGCCGCCCGCGGCATCCTGACCACCCGCGGTGGCATGACCAGCCACGCCGCGGTGGTGGCGCGCGGCATGGGCCGCCCCTGCGTCGCCGGCGCCGGCGGCATCAGCGTCGATTACGGCGCGCAGACGCTCTCCGCCGGCGGGCGGCGGGTGAATGCCGGCGAGATGATCACCATCGACGGCGCGAGCGGGGAGGTGTTCGTGGGCAGCGTGCCGATGATCGAACCTGCGATGAGCGGCGATTTCGCGACGCTGATGGAATGGGCTGACGCCAGAAGGCGGATGCGCGTGCGCGCCAACGCGGAAACCCCGCTCGATGCGGAAACCGCGAAGAAGTTCGGCGCCGAGGGCATCGGCCTGTGCCGCACCGAGCACATGTTCTTCGATCCCTCGCGGATCGGCGCGGTGCAGAAGATGATCATGGCCTCCGACGAGCGGGGAAGGCGCGCCGCGCTGGAAAGGCTGCTGCCGTTCCAGCGGCAGGATTTTCGCGACCTGTTCCGCATCATGGCCGGGCTGCCGGTGACGATCCGCCTGCTCGATCCGCCGCTGCACGAATTCCTGCCCCATGCCGAGGCGGAACTGGCCGAGGTGGCCGAGGCGCTGGGCGCCGATGTCGATGCGATGCGCCGCCGCGCCGCGGAACTCGCCGAGGCCAACCCGATGCTGGGCCATCGCGGCTGCCGGCTGGGCATCACCTATCCCGAGATCTACGAGATGCAGGCCCGCGCCATCTTCGAGGGCGCGCTCGACGTGGCGAAAGAACTCGGCCGCGCGCCGGTGCCGGAGATCATGATCCCGCTGGTCGGCATGCGCCGGGAACTCGAGATCACCCGCGCGCAGGTGGACCGGGTGGCGCAGGAAGTGTTCGCCGAGGCCGGGCGCACGCTGGAATACCAGGTCGGCACCATGATCGAGCTGCCGCGCGCCGCCCTGACCGCCGATGCGATCGCCGAGGTGGCGGATTTCTTCAGCTTCGGCACCAATGACCTGACCCAGACCGTGTTCGGCCTGTCGCGTGACGATGCCGGCAAGTTCCTGCCGCATTATGTCGATGCCGGCATCCTGCCCAAGGACCCGTTCGTGTCGATGGACATCGAGGGCGTCGGCGCGCTGGTGCAGATCGCCGCCGAGAAGGGGCGGCGCACCCGTCCCGATCTCAAGCTCGGCATCTGCGGCGAGCATGGCGGGGATCCGGCCAGCATTGCCTTCTGCGAGATGGCGGGGCTGGATTACGTCTCCTGCAGCCCGTACCGGGTGCCGGTGGCCAGGCTGGCGGCGGCGCAGGCGGCGCTGGGGTCGGGCAAATGAGCGGCGGCGGGAGGCAGGGCCGAAGAGCGCTGCCCCCCCAAGCCGGGTGGTCTGGGACGCCGGCCTGGGGAGTGCTTCAGCCCTCCCACACCGATTCGTAGAGCGCCACGATCTCGGCCGCGTCGGGCACGCGCGGGTTGTTCTGCGGGCTGCCGGAGGCCAGCGCCTGTTCGGCCATCACGGGCAGTTTCGCCCGCCAGGCGGCAGGATCGATCCCGAACTGCGCGGGGCTCGGCACGGCGAGGTCGCGGTTCAGAGCCTCCAGCCCCTCGGCCAGGCGGGCGGCGGCTTCGCCATCGCCGGTTCCGGCCGCAGCGAAGCCGATCGCGCGGGACGCGACCGCATAGCGGGCGGCTCCGGCGGCCAGTCCGAAGCGGGTGATGGCGGGCAGCAGCATCGCGTTCGACATGCCGTGCGGCACGTGGAAATGCGCCCCGATCGGCCGCGACATGCCGTGCACCAGCGCGACCGAACTGTTGGAGAAGGCGAGGCCGGCGAGGCTCGCCCCCAGCATCATGTTCTCCCGCGCTGCGGCGTTGGCCGGCTCGTGATAGGCGGTGCGCAGGCTGGCGCCGATCCGACGCATGGCATCGAGCGCCAGGGCGTCGGAGAACGGGTTGGCGCGGCGGGAGACATAGGCCTCCAGCGCATGGGTCAGGCTGTCGATCCCGGTATCGGCGGTGATCCTCGCCGGCAGCCCGAAGGTCAATTCGTAATCGACGATCGCGGCGAGCTGCAGGGCACCGAGTCCGGCGATCAGCATCTTCTCGTCGCGCTCGGTGTCGGTGACGATGGTGAAGCGGGTGGCCTCGCTGCCGGTGCAGGCGGTGGTCGGGACCGCGATCACCGGCAGGGCGGCGCGGTCGGCCGCGGCGGGCATCTTGTGGGCGCGCATCTTCCCGCCGCTTTCCGCCAGGATCGCGATCGCCTTGGCGGTGTCGATCGGCGAGCCGCCGCCGAAGCCGATCAGACAGTCGAAGCCTCCGCCGGCCAGCGCCGCGACGCCGGCTTCGATCACCGTGTCGGTGGGATCGGGCACCGTGTCGCTGAACACCGAGGCCACGATCCCGGCCTGCTCGAGCGGGTCGAGGCAGCGCCGGAGCAGGCCGGAGGCGACCATGAACGGGTCGGTCACCACCAGCGGGCGACGCAGGCCGAGCTTGGCCAGCACCTCCGGTATCTGGCGAATGCTGCCGCCGCCGATCAACATCAGCCTTGGGGAGAGCAGGGTGGAGGTCATGGCGTCCTTTCCGGTGGCGCGGCGGTTGGCTGCGGGCGGGTCGGTGCGGCGGCTGCGCGGATAGGTGAACCCGCTTCGCCCGGGGTGGCAATCGGTTGCGAGTTCCACGATAACCCCCGATCGGGGCGATCGACAGTCCGGCGTCCCCGCTTCCCGCCCCGACGGCGGGAGCGGTCCCGGCCGCAGGACGGGGTGCGACGCAGGGTGGATGACGGTGCGGGAGCGGGCGGGTGGCGCGGGGCCTGGTCGGGATCGATGAGGGCCAGGACAGGGCAGGCCGAGGGCTCCGCCGGCATGGCCGATTCCGATCCGACAGGGCGTGTGCAGACTCTGGACCCGGAGTTGCCCGGGAGGGTATCGCGCGGCAGAGCGGGACCGGGGCTCAGGCGCGTTTCCCCAAAGAAAAAGGGAGGCAGAGCCCTTTGGCCGCGTCCGGATCCGGTGCAGCGATCCGGTCGGGTTCAAACGGGTCAAGTCTGCCCTGGTGGTCCGGACCCGAAGCGCTCTCCCGGGACGTCGGGTTCAACGGCGAATCAGGGTCCGGCTGGTGGTGCCGGGCCGGGAGGCGGCGGCAGAGACCGGCCGGAGGGACAGGGCAGAATGGGTGGCACCGCACGGGACAGCGCATGAACGTCGAGACGATCCTGACAAATGCCAGGCTGGTCCTGGAGCAGACCACGATGATCGGCACGCTGGTGCTGCGCGCCGGCGCGATCGCCGAGCTGCAGCCCGGCGGCACCGCGCTGCCGGGCGCGATCGATCTCGGCGGCGATACGCTGATCCCCGGCATCGTCGATCTGCACACCGACAATCTGGAACGCCAGGTCCAGCCGCGCACCAATGCCCGCTGGCCGTCGCGCTCGGCGCTGCTGTCCCACGACGCGCAATGCGCGGTGGCCGGCGTCACCACGGTGCTGGACGCGCTGTGTGTCGGCAATCTCGGCTACGAGCCCGACCGGGTACGCACTTTCCAGGAGGGCGTGGCCGATCTCGACGCGCTGTCCGGCCCCGGGCTGCTGCGCGCCGAGCATTTCCTGCATCTGCGCTGCGAGGTGCCGGCGCCCGACCTGCTGGAGCTGGCCGAACCGGTGCTGGACCACCCGGACGTGAAGCTGATCAGTCTCATGGATCACAGCCCGGGCATCGGCCAGCACGCCGATCTCGACCGCTACCGTGCGCTGCGCCGGCGCGATGGGCATTCGGATGCCGATATCGACCGCCGGATCGGCGAACTGACCGCCCAGCGCGTGCGCCTGCGCGATGCCAACCGGGCGGCGCTGCTGGCGCGGATCGCCGGGCGGGGCGTGGCGCTGGCCAGCCATGACGACCGCACCGAGGCCGAGATCGCCGAGAATGTCGCCGACGGCATCCGCATCAGCGAGTTCCCGGTGACCCTGGAAGCGGCGCTGGCGGCGCGGCGGGAAGGAATGGGGGTGATCGCCGGGGCGCCCAACATCGTCCGTGGCGGCTCCCATTCCGGCAATGTCAGCGCCGCCGCATTGCTGGCCCGCGGCGCGGTGGACGCGTTCGCGTCCGACTACGTGCCGTCCAGCCTGCTGGAAGCAGCGTTCCGGAGCGCGGCGGAGGGCGGGATCGGGCTGCCCGCCGCCATTGCGCTGGTGAGCGACCACCCGGCCCGGATGGCAGGGCTCGCCGATCGCGGCCGGCTGGCGGCGGGGCTGCGGGCCGATCTGGTTCAGGTGCGGCTGCATCAGGGTATGCCGGTGGTGCGCCAGGTCTGGCGCGCCGGCACGCGCGTCGCGTGAGCCCGCGGGGTCGGGTCGCGCAGGAAGGCGCGCGGGAACATCTGCCGTGGGGCGAGAATGAGGGCGCGCGGGTTGCCGTCTATTACGCTCCGGCCGCCACGGATCCCTTGTGGGACGCCGCCGCGCACTGGCTCGGCCGCGATCCCGACACCAATGCCCCGTGCCAGCAGCCGCCGGTGCCCTCGATCGGCGAGCTCACCGCCGAGGCGCGGCGCTACGGGTTCCACGCGACACTCAAGCCGCCGTTGCGGCTGCGCCCCGGCGTCGGCTGGAAGGCCTTCCGTGACGCCGCCCACCGCCTGGCCGGCACGATCGCGCCCTTCACCCTGCCGAAGCTGCGGATCGGCCAGCCGCACGGCTTTCTGGCCCTGCAGGAGGCCGAGGCCTGTCCGCCGCTGCAGGCACTGGCCGATGCCTGTGTCGCCGGCCTGGACGAATTCCGCGCCCCGCCCGAGGCGGCCGAACTGGCCCGGCGCCGGCGCGGCGTCCTGCCGACGGAACAGGAGGCGATGCTGCAGCGCTGGGGCTATCCCTATGCCTTCGCCACCTGGTTCTTCCACATGACATTGAGCCGGCGGCTGGCTCCGGACGAGCGGGAAGGCCTGCACGCCGCCGCAGCAGCGCATTTCGCCGGCCTGCTCGATACCCCGCGCCAGGTGCGCGAGATCTGTCTGTTCACCGAAGCGGCGCCGGGCGCGCCCTTCCTGCTCGCCGAACGCCTGGAGCTGCGGGGATGAGCGCCAGGGCGAGGGCTAAGCCCCGGTGGGTCGGGACGAGCCAGGAGGCAAGCGCGCCCCGGACCCGGCACTCCCGGGGGGTGCCCCGCAGCGAAAGGGGTCCGGGGCCAAGGCCCCAGCGTGTCGAGGGCAAAGCCCTGGTCCTGCCGTTGCTCGAGTGCTCCGGTTTGACCCTGTCGCCGTTTGATCCTAGTGCAAGGAAACCGAGGGGAAAGTTCCGGGCATGCGGCTGCTGCTGACTGGGGGGTGCGGGTTCATCGGTTCGGCCGTGATCCGCCATCTGATCCGCCACAGCGATCATCGGATCGTCAATGTGGACAAGATGACCTATGCCGCCTCGGAAGAGGCGCTGGAGGAGGCCGCAGGCGATCCCCGCCATACGCTGCTGCGGGCCGATATCGCCGATGGCGCGGCGATGCGCGAGATCCTGGCCACCCATCGGCCCGACGCGGTGATGCATCTGGCCGCCGAGAGCCATGTCGATCGCTCGATCGACGGGCCGGCCGCCTTCATCCAGACCAACATCGTCGGCACCTTCACCCTGCTCGAGTCGGTGCGCGCCTATTGGGCGACGCTCGATCCGCAGGCGCGGGCCGGGTTCCGCTTCCACCACGTCTCCACCGACGAGGTGTTCGGCGCGCTCGGGCCGCAGGATCCGCCGTTCACGGAAGCCACCGCCTATGATCCGCGCAGCCCGTATTCGGCGAGCAAGGCGGCCTCCGATCATCTGGTGCGGGCCTGGCACCACACCTACGGGCTGCCGACGCTGGTCAGCAACACCACCAATAATTACGGCCCCTGGCAGTTCCCCGAGAAGCTGATCCCGCTGGTGGCGCTGAACGCGCTTGAGGGCCGCGACCTGCCGGTCTACGGCGACGGGTCGAACATCCGCGATTGGCTGTACGTGGAAGACCACGCCGCCGCCCTGGTCGCGGTGCTCGCGCGTGGCGAGCCGGGCGCGACCTACGCCATCGGCGCCCGCCAGCCGCGCAGCAACCTCGATGTGGTGCGGGCGATCTGCGCCGCGCTGGATGCACGCCTGCCCGACCCGGCCGGCCCGCGGGAGCGGCTGATCCGTTTCGTCGCCGACCGTCCCGGCCATGATTTCCGCTACGAAATCGACCCTTCCCGCAGCGCCGCCGCCCTGGGCTGGGCCGCCGCGCGGGATTTCGAGACCGGGCTCGGCCGCACCCTCGACTGGTACCTGGCGCACCGGGACTGGTGGCAGACACTGCGCGCCCGCCGCTACGCCGGCGAGCGGCTCGGCAACGCCGCCTGACCGGTCCGGCGATGAAGGGCATCATCCTGGCCGGCGGGTCCGGCACGCGCTTGCATCCGATGACGCTCGCGGCGTCGAAGCAGCTGCTGCCGGTCTACGACAAGCCGATGGTGTACTATCCGCTGTCGACGCTGATGCTGGCCGGCATCCGCGACATCCTGCTGATCTCCACGCCCGAGGATCTGCCGCAGTTCCGCCGCCTGCTGGGCGATGGCAGCCGGCTCGGCCTGCATCTGTCCTATGCCGAGCAGCCCCGGCCGGAAGGGCTGGCGCAGGCCTTCCTGATCGGGCGGGACTGGCTCGGCGGAGAGGCGTGCGCACTCGCGCTCGGCGACAATCTGATCCATGGCGATCATCTCTCGGCGCTGCTGCGCGGCGCGGTCGCCCGCCCGCATGGCGCGACCGTGTTCGCCTATCAGGTGCGCGATCCCGAACGCTATGGCGTGGTCGCCTTCGATGCCGCCGGCCGCGCCCGGAGCATCGTCGAGAAGCCGGCCAGGCCGCTGTCGAACTGGGCGGTGACCGGCCTCTATTTCTACGACCGGCGGGTGAGCGAACTGGCCGCGACGATCCGGCCCTCGGCGCGCGGCGAGCTCGAGATCACCGATCTCAACGCGCTGTACCTGGCCGATGGCTCCCTGCACGTGGAGCGGCTGTCGCGCGGCTATGCCTGGCTCGATGCCGGCACCCCCGACAGCCTGTTGCAGGCGGCGACCTTCGTGCAGACCATCCAGTCCCGCCAGGGCATGCTGGTCGGCTGCCCGGAGGAGGTCGCGTTCCGCATGGGCTTCATCGACGCGGCGACGCTGCGCGAGGCGGCGCGGCGCCTGGGCAAGACCGAGCTCGGCCGGGTGCTGGCCGAGCTCGGGGCCGGGCGGCATGAGTGAGGGAAGCGGGGCCCTTCGGCCCTGCCTGACCGGAGCAAGGCGATGAAGACAGAAGCCCTGGCGATCCCGGAGGTGATCCTGCTGACCCCCGCGCGGATCGCCGACCCGCGCGGCTTCTTCTCGGTCACCTGGAACCGCAGGATGCTGGCCGAGCGGGGTATCGACCAGGATTTCGTCCAGGACAATCACAGCCACTCGTCCCAGGCGGGCACGCTGCGCGGCCTGCACTGCCAGATCGCCCCGCATGTGCAGGGTAAGCTGGTGCGCGTGGTGCGCGGCGCGATCTGGGACGTGGCGGTCGATCTCCGCCAGGGCTCGCCGAGCCATGGACGCCACGTCGCGGTCGAGCTCAGCGCCGCGAATTTCTGCCAGCTCTATGTGCCGGGCGGGTTCCTGCATGGTTTCGTGACCCTCGAGCCCGATACCGAGGTGATCTACAAGGTCACCGACGAGTACGATCGGGAGGCCGAGCGCGGGGTGATCTGGAACGATCCGGATCTGGCGATCCCGTGGCCGGTGCGCGTGCCCTTCCTGTCGGACAAGGACCGGGTGCTGCCGCGCCTGGCGGAGTGTCCGCGCTGGTTCAGCGTCTGAGCGTGACGATGGGACCGATCCTGCTCACCGGTGGCTCGGGCCAGGTGGCGCTGGCTCTGGCCGAGGCGGCGGATGCGGCCGGGGTGCCGATGCGCCGTCTCGGCCGGCCGCATTTCGACTTCGACCGGCCGGAGACCATCGCGGCGAGCTTCCGCGCGACCGCCCCCGGTCTGGTGGTGAACGCCGCCGCCTTTACCGGCGTGGATGCCGCCGAGGCCGAGCCGGCGGCGGCGATGCGGGCCAATGCCGAGGGGCCTGCCGAACTCGCCCGGCTCTGCGCCGAAGCCGGTCTGCCGCTGATCCATCTGTCCACCGACTACGTGTTCGACGGGCTGAAGGGCGCGCCCTATGTCGAGTCCGATCCGGTCGCGCCGCAGGGCGTCTACGGCGCGAGCAAGCTCGCCGGCGAACAGGCGGTGCTGGAGCTGTGCCCGCAGGCGATGGTGCTGCGCACGTCCTGGGTGCATGCGCCGCAGGGTCGGAATTTCGTGCGCACCATGCTGCAGGCGGCACGCGGGCGCGACCGGCTGCGGGTGGTGGCCGATCAGATCGGCTGCCCGACCGCCGCTTCCGATCTCGCCGCCGCGATCCTGGCCATCGCGATGCGGATCGAGGGCGAGGGCTGGCAGCCGGAATTCGGCGGGCTGTTCCACGCCGCCGGCACCGGCGCGACCAGCTGGCACGGCCTGGCCGAAGCGATCTTCGCCCATGCCGCCTCGCGTGGTCTGAAGGTGCCGGTGGTGGAGGCGATCACCACAGCCGACTGGCCGACGCCGGCGCGGCGGCCGCCGGATTCGCGGCTGGATTGCGGCAAGCTCGCCTGGCAGTTCGGGCTGGTACTGCCCCACTGGGAAGGCAGCCTGGTGCGCACGGTGGATGCGATCCTCGACGCGCCGGCGCCGGCCGCCTAGACCGCGGCGGTGATGGCAGACGCGGCGGAGGGCAGGGACAGGATCGCGATCCTGCTCTCCACGCATAATGGCGAGGCCTTCCTCGCCGAGCAGCTCGACAGCCTGCTGGCGCAGACCCATTGCGACTGGGTGCTGTACTGGCGCGACGATGCCTCGACCGATGCCAGTGCGGCTGTGCTGCGCCGGTTCGCGAGCGGTCCGGGCCGCGGCCGGGTGGTGGAGCTGCAGGCGCCCGCGGGACGGATCGGGCCGACGCAGAGCTTTCTCGCATTGCTGCGCCACGTCGCGGCCGACGGGGCGCGGGCGGTGGCCTTCGCCGATCAGGACGATGTCTGGCTGCCTGAGAAGCTGGCCTGCGGGCTCGCCGCGCTGCGGACGGTGCCGGGCTCTGTGCCGGCGCTGTATTGCGCCCGGCAGGTGCTGGTGGATGAGCGGCTGCGCCGGATCGGGCTGTCGGAGATGCCGCGGCGGGAAGTGGGCTTCCTGCCGGCGCTGACACAGAACATCGCCACCGGCTGCACGGTGCTGCTGAACCGTGAGGCGGCGAGGCTGGTCGCCGCGAGCCATCCGCCCCCCGATACGCTGCATGACTGGTGGAGTTATCTGCTGGTCGCCGGCGCCGGCGGACGGCTGCTGATCGATGGCACGCCGGTGGTGCTGTATCGCCAGCACGCCGGCAATCTGGTCGGCGCGACGCCGTCCCTGCCGCGCCGCGCGCTGCGGGCCCTGCGCCGCGGTCCCGGCGCCTATATGAAGGTGCTGCGCCAGCATGTCGCGGCGCTGATCGAGCAGCCGGAGCTGATCGGGGAGGAGGCGCAGGCGCAGTTGCTTGTGCTGGCAGGGGCGCTCGGCGGCGGCGGGCCCGGGCGGTTGGCGGCGCTGACCCTGCCGGGGCTGCGGCGGCAGACCGTGCTGGAGACGCTGGTGTTCCGACTGTGGTTCCTGATCGGCTGAGGCCAGCGACCGGTGCGGGCGCCCGTGGCCCGCACAGTGGCGCCCGCATCGCGCCGGGGCAGGCCGCCGGTGGGCGGCATCGGGATCAGGACCGGCCGGTTCTGCCGGCCGGATGCCGCCCCCTGCTCGCCGCCCTCCGATCGGCTGCGACGAGCGCCAGGGGCGCGCGGCACCGGCCGTGGCCGGGCGAGCGGGGCCAGGGTGAGCGGGACCAGGGCGAGCGGGCGCCCGATAACCCGACGCCCTTCGGGTACTTCCGAAGCGGTCTCTGCCCCGGACCAGCGCGCCTTGAATGTTTGCCGGCGGCTCCGCGGATCGGCGGTTCCTGGTGGGTCACTCGGTCTGGGTCACTCGGTCAGGGTGATGTCCAGCGCGTCACCGTCCAGCTGTGGCATCCGCCCGAGGCTCGGCGCCTGCAGGCGCAACAGCACGCCCGTGCCGTTGCTCAGCCACAGCGTGTGGCCGTCCTCGGGCGGCTGGTCGGCCGCCTGGCGGTAGCGGCCGGGGAAAGCGGCGAGCGCGGTCAGATTCCGCACCTCGCCCCGCGCCTCGATCGCGGCGACGGCGCTGCCCTGCACGCCCAGGCCGCCGATCGCGAAGCGATGCGCGGCGCCGCCGAAATACAGCGTGCCGGTGCCGCCTCCGCCGGTGCCGATATCGGCGGCGGGGCCGGTGTTGATCTCCACCGTGCCCGCGGCGGGCAGGGGCGCGGG
>DAICZL010000779.1 GCA_027311165.1 bacterium | reverse complement strand
GGCTCAGGCGGCGGCCCCAAGGGCCCCGGCCGGTCAGGGTCGTCGGGGCTGCCGCGATCAGGTTGTCATCATCCCTCGCCGGCCGCCTCATCGGCGCATGATCCAGTCCAACAGTATCAACGACCCCGCCGCAGCGATCCGGGAGGCGACCGCCCGGATCACGCCGCAGCTGATCGCGCTGCGCCGCGACCTGCACGCCCATCCCGAACTGGCGTTCGAGGAGGTGCGTACCGCCGCGGTGGTGGCGCGAGAACTGGGGCGGATCGGTATCCCGGCAAGGACCGGCATCGGCCGCACCGGGGTGGTCGGGCTGATCGAGGGCGGCCGGCCGGGGCCGGTGCTGGCGATCCGCGCCGACATGGACGCCCTGCCGATCCTGGAGCAGACCGGGCTGCCCTTCGCCAGCACCATCGCGGGGAAGATGCATGCCTGCGGCCACGACATCCACACCAGCACGCTGCTGGGCGTGGCCGAGGTGCTGGCCGGGCTGGCCCCGCGCCTGGCCGGCACGGTGAAGCTGATCTTCCAGCCGGCCGAGGAAACCCTGGGCGGCGCCGCCTCGATGATCGCCGATGGCGTGCTGGACGACCCCAAGGTGGATTTCGCGCTCGGCTTCCACAACCAGCCCGAGATGCCCACCGGCCGGTTCGGCTTCGTGCCTGGCACCGCCCTGGCGGCGGCCGATTCCTTCGATATCGTGATCCACGGCCGGTCCGGCCATGCCGCCTATCCGCATGCCGCGATCGACCCGATCCTGGCCGCCGCGACCCTGATCCAGCTGCTGCAGACCGTGGTCTCACGCGAGGTCAAGCCGATCTGCCCGGCGGTGGTGACGGTGGGCGCGATCCATGCCGGTACGGTGCGCAACATCATCCCCGACCAGTGCACGCTGAGCGGCACGGTGCGCACCCTGGACGAGACCACCCGCGATGTCGCCGAGCGCGCCATCGCCAGGCTCTGCGCCGGGCTGGAGCAGACGATGCGGGTGCGCTGCGTGCTCGACTATCAGCGCGGCGAGCCGGTGCTGGTGAACGACCAGGCGCTGCTCGAACGCAGCGTGGCGGCGGTGCGCGCACAGTTCGGCGCGGTGATCGACCAGTGCGAACCCAGCCTGGGTGCCGAGGATTTCGCCGCGTTCTGCGCCCATGTCCCGGTGTTTCACCTGCGCGTCGGCGCCAGCCAGAAGGGGCGGAGCGACCGGCTGCACAATTCCGACTACCAGCCCGACGAGGCGTGCATCGGGCTGGGCGTGCAGGCGCTGTCGCGCGCGGCGCTCGAGCTTCTGGGGTGAAACTGCGGCTGGCCGAGCTGACCGCGGCCGATGCGCGCGCGGCGCTCGCCGGCCGGCCGGTGATCCTGCTGCCGCTCGGCAGCCACGAGGATCAGGGCCCGGTCGCGCCGATGGGCGATTATCTGAGCGCCGAGCGGATCGGCGAACTGATCGCCGCCCGCGCCTGCGCCGAGGGCGTGCCGGCCCTGCTGGCCCCGGCGCTGGCCTTCGGCGCGGCGGATTATTTCGGCAGCGTCCCCGGCGGACTGGCGCTTTCGCCGGCGACGTTCCGCGCGGTGCTCGCGGATCTGTTCGCTTGCCTGCTGCGCCATGGGCTCGACCGGCTGATCCTGCTCAACGGCCATGGCGGCAATGCGGCGCCGATCCACGAGGCGACGCTCGCGCTGCGGCGCCAGCATGGCGTGGTGGCGCCCAGCCTGCAGCTCTGGCGCATCGCCGCCTTGCTGCAGGCCGAGCGGGACGGTGAGGCCGCCAGCCGCTCGAGCGGGCATGGCGCCGATCCTCTGGGCAGTATCGCGCGGCATCTGTTTCCCGACTGGGTGCGCCCCGACCTGGCGGCCGCGCCGGCACCACCGGGGCGCATGCTCGGGCTGCCAGTCTGTGGCTTCGGCACGATCCGCTTCGAGACAATCGAGATCGGCGTGCCGGTCGAGCTCGACCTGATCGCGCCTTCCGGCGCCACCGCCGATCCCGCCCTGTGCTCCGCCGCCACCGGCGCGGCCCTGGTCGAGCGGCTGGTGTGGCTGGGCGCGCGGTTCGTGCGGCATTTCGCGGAGCAGACGTCATGAAGATCGCGGTCTATGGCGCCGGGGCGATCGGCGGGCACCTCGCCGCGCGGCTGGCAAGGGCGGGGGCGTCGGTCTCGGTGGTGGCGCGCGGCCCGCAACTGGCGGCGATCCGGGCGCGGGGGATCGAAGTGCGCGCGCCCGACGGGGTGATCACCGCCCATCCCGCGGCGAGCGACCGTCCGGCCGATCTCGGCGTGCAGGAGATGGTGCTGGTCACGGTCAAGGCGCCGGCGCTGGGCGCGGTCGCCGCCGGGATCGGCCCGCTGCTCGGTCCGGATACCGCGGTGGCGTTCATCATGAACGGCATCCCCTGGTGGTATTTCGATGGCCTGGCTGGCCTGGCCCAGGCAGACGGGGACGCGGCAGATGGGGGCGACTCAGATG
>DAICZL010000769.1 GCA_027311165.1 bacterium | reverse complement strand
GAGGATACCGGCCTTGATCAGTTTGCGGAGCCGGTGACTGGTGACGCCGCGTCTCGCCGCGGCCTCGCGCAAGGTCAGCCAGGCGCCGTCCTTCTCGGCTGACTTGTAGGCATGAATGCCGCGGACACGCCGGATCGAACTGACCCGGTGCGCCGTCCAGGTCTTGTTCTGTCCGGTTGGCAGGCCCATCCGATTGAGCGTGGCTGCGATGTCCTGGTCGGACCAGCGGGTGGCCATGCTGCGAATGACCGCCAGGGCGTCGTCGGAAGTGCTGCACGCGTGCTCACCGGCGCGGGGTTTGCGCAGCCGCAGCTCGGAGTGTTGTCCACCTTTCCAATGAATGATCAGGACGATCTCACGCGCCGCCTCGTCGATATCGACTGTGATCTCATTGACCAAAGCGCGCACCAGTTGCTGGCGGCAACGCATGGTGACGTTCGGGTTCTTCCAGGCCGCTTCGAGATCCTCGGCGATGGCCGTCAGGTCCGGCACCACCGGTGTCGGGGCGCTGGCCGTCGTCTGGTCAAGGCGCCCCTCACAGTCGCGCACGCGGCGTAGCGCGGTCTCCCAGTTCTTCTCGAGCGTCGCAGCGATCAGCCGGTTGTCCGGATCGCAGGCGGCGTAGCGGCGTTCGGCAAGGGATGCGTCGTAGCGCGCCTGCTGGAGCTCGAGTTCAACAAGGCGGCGGTGTTCGGCCTGGCGCTCCATCTTCCTTTGTTCCGCCAACTGCGCCGCCTCGATCGCCATGGGCGCGACGGCGCGCATGAGTTCCCGGGCGAACGCTGCATCGACGCGAAGCCCGCCGAACATCATACAACGAGGCGCGCCAACCGCCGTATTGCCGCGGTCGCACCGGTAGACGGGCTGGCTGGATCGTCCGGTGTAGACGACACACATCCGCCGGCCGCATCGGCCACATGCCAGCAGCCCGCCAAGCAGGGCGCGACCGCCACGACCGGATTTGGCGCCGTCCTTGCGGCCGTAGGCGTTGGCGGCAAGTTGCTTCTGATTGCGCTCGAACTCCTCCCAGTCGAGGTAGCCCTCGTGATGATCCTTCAGCAGGATCTCGCATTCCTGGAGAGGACGATGGTGTCCGTAGGTCTTCCGTGCCCTGCCATCAACGATCTCGGTTCGATTGACACTTTTGCCGTAGGCATAGGCACCGGCATGGAACGGGTTCTTCAGCAACGAGATGACATTCCGGTAGCGGATCGGCGTCCAGTCGAACGCTGTCATTTTTTTGCCGTCAGACGGGCGCGGGAAATGCACTCCCTCGGCCTTGAGAGCCAAATGTACCTGCCGGGCGCTGCCCAGTTCGCGGAAGCGCTGGAAAATCCCGCGGGTGACTTCTTGGACCCGGCGATCCGGATCGAGGCCCAGGCCGATCTCCCGATGCCAGACATAGCCGATCGGCACGGAAATCCTGAGTTCCCCCCGGCGGGCCTTCGATCGCGCGGCGTCCAGCATCCGTGATCGCAAGATACCAAGCTCGAACTCGCTGATGCTGCCCTTCATGCCCAGCAGCAGGCGATCGTTGGGACGACACGGGTCATAGACGCCGTCAGGGTCGATGACACGGGCGCCGACGAGGCCACATAGCTCGAGGAGATGATGCCAGTCCCGGCCGTTGCGGGAGAGACGGGAGGCGTCGAAGCACAGGACGGCGCCGACCTCACCGGCGCAGAGGCTGGCGACGAGCCGCTCGAAGCCGGGGCGGGCCACGGCTCCGCTGGCGGATCGGCCGAGATCGTCGTCTATGACCTCGACATCGCGAAATCCCCGGCGGCGAGCGTCCTCGACAAGATCGTACTGGCGGCGCTGGCTCTCGCGATTGACCTGGACCTGGGTCTGGGTGGACTGACGCACATACACGACCGCCTTGCGGCTCAGGACCGTTGCAGGGAGGGCATCAGCGTTCGTCATCGCCGATCTCCTTGGGGTCCACGCCCGAGGCTTCCATCAACAGCCGGGCCAGACGCCGCACGGCGGTATTGCGATCGTCGGTTGTCATCCCGCTCAGCAACGGGCGATCCAGCGCTATGGTGAGTTGACGGGGCGCCTTGCCGTGGATAACCGGACGCATCGGCGTTTGCATGATCAACCTCCTCGGTGGACGGAGGTTCAGCGGAACACGCCCGCCGGAGTCCGAGGTCTCTCAGCAGCCGATCGAGGGCGGTCAGGCCATTGATGTCGACTGCCGGCGAGCCGAGAGACATCGCCGCGCAAATCGTGGGATCAAGCATCCAGGCAGCGATGACGATCGCTATGCCCGGTTCGGATTCGATGACAGCCACCTCTCGACCAGACCGCCGTTCCACATAGAGCTGCCGGACCTTGCGGCCGTGCAGCGCGTGCCAGCGGTAATGGACTTCAACATCCTGGTTGATATGGGCAGAATGGACCCTCGATGGCCCTGGGCAGAAAATCGTGGCTGTTCGCAGGTTCCGACCGCGGCGGACAGCGCGCCGCAGCGATGTATTCGCTCATCATGAGCG
>DAICZL010000754.1 GCA_027311165.1 bacterium | reverse complement strand
GGCTCCATGGACCCGTGGGACAAGCCAGGGAGCTGGAGGTCCCTGGAGCCGCATTCCCGGGGGGCACCCCGCAGGGAAGGGGTCCTGGGGCCTGGGCCGCGACCGGCATGGCGCGCGTCGCCGGATACCCCGCAGGGAAGGGGGCCTGGGCCCCGGCGGGGGTGGCCCCGGCGCGGGTGGCCCCAGCTTGGGTTGTCCCAGCTTGGGTGGCTTCAGAGGACCATGGGGCAGAGGCCCTTTGGCCTTGCCTGACGCTGGTGCCGAGCGGGCCGGCATCGCCAGCCCGCCGCCATCACCCCTCGCGGTCGCTCAGGCGGGCCCAGTCGGCGACGTCGATGCGCGGCAGCTCGAAGCGGTCGGTGGTGCGCACATACCAGCCGCGCCCGTGCATGCGCCCGATCAGCCCCAGTTTCGGCGTGTCGATATAGCATTTCGCCGCGTCCAGCACGGCATCGTCGCGCACATGCATCGCCAGCACCCGGCCCATCACGATCGCGCGCTCATTGCCGAGCTCCACCGTGGCCAGGCGCTCGCACTCCATCGCCACGGGGCTCTCGGCGATGCGCGGCGGCCTGACATACAGGCTGGGCAGGGTGGTCAGGCACGCTTCGGCGATCTCGTCCACCTCGGGGGGGAATTCGATCGCGGTGATGTTCATCGCCCGCGCGCTCGCCTCGTCCACCAGGTTGACGACGAACTGCCCGGTGCTGCGGATATTGGCGCCGGTGTCCTTCACCTCGCCGGGCGCGCGGCCGCCGACGCCGATGCAGACCACCGGAGGATCGTTGCCGAACGCATTGAAGAACGAGTAGGGCGCGGCGTTCAGCCGTCCGTTGAGGTCGAGGCTGACCACCCAGGCGATCGGCCGCGGCACCACGGTGGAGACGATCAGCTTGTAGCGGTCCTGGCTGGACAATTGGGCGAAGTCGAACAGCATCGGCGGCGGCTCCGGAACACGGAAGCGAGCGTTACGCCGGCCGATCCGGCCTGTCCAGCAGTGCCGGCCCTTCCCCCCGGAGCGGCGCGCGGTGGTCTTGCATCGCCGGCCCCGGCCAGCCGGGCGGCGCGGCGTCCCTGCGGGCTGCCTTGCGCGATCTTCTCTTGCATCGGTGCGATGGAATGCCCCTTAAGACGGTGGAGGAGGGCGAGGTGGTGCTGAAGCTGCGGGTGATCCCCTGTCTGGACGTCAAGGATGGCCGCGTCGTCAAGGGCGTGAATTTCGTCGCCCTGCGCGATGCCGGCGAGCCCGCCGAACAGGCCGCGGTGTATGACGCCGCCGGCGCCGATGAACTGTGCTTCCTCGACATCACCGCCAGCCACGAGAACCGCGACACGATCCTCGACGTGGTCTCCCGCACCGCCGCCCGGGTGTTCCTGCCGCTGACCGTGGGCGGAGGCATCCGCGCGGTCGAGGACATCCGCCGGCTGCTGCTGGCGGGGGCCGACAAATGCAGCATCAATTCCGCCGCCGTGGCCGCCCCGGCCTGGTGGCGGAGGCGGCGCGGAAATTCGGCAGCCAGTGCGTGGTGGTGGCGGTGGATGCCCGCGCCGCCGGTCCGGGACGGTGGGAGGTGTTCACCCATGGCGGCCGCCAGGGCACCGGCCTCGACACGGTGGCCTGGTGCCGCCAGATGGCAGAGGCCGGGGCGGGCGAGATCCTGCTGACCAGCATGGACCGCGACGGCACCGGGCTCGGCTTCGATCTCGATCTGCTGAGGGCGGTCTGCGGCGCGGTGCGGGTGCCGGTGATCTCCTCGGGCGGGGTCGGCACGCTCGCGCATTTCGTCGAGGGCGCGCAGGCCGGGGCGAGCGGTCTGCTCGCCGCCAGCGTCTTTCATTTTGGTACGTTTACGATCTCGCAGGTGAAGCAGGCCCTCTCCGATTCCGGGCTGCCGGTGCGCCGGCAGCGGCAGCTGACATAGGGAC
>DAICZL010000735.1 GCA_027311165.1 bacterium | reverse complement strand
CGCTCCGCCTCGGTGATGTTGGTGATGTTGTTGAGCGGCATGGCCCGCGTCAGCACCGCCTGGGCATAGATGCGCGGGGCGAGCAGGGCGATCCGCTGCGGCGTGTCCAGCATCACGCCCTTGGGGGCCTCGTCGAAGCCGGGATAGCTCGGCCGGGCGGCGTGGCAGACGCTGCACCGCTCGGTGATGATGCGCGAGATTTCGGCGAAATTCGCCGGCGCGCCCGCATCCGCCGGCACCGCGCCGCCACCCTGGCCGGGCAGCGCCAGGGCGGCCGCGGCCAGCATCGGCACCGCGGCGGCCGGCCACAGCCACCAGGGCGGAACCGCGCCGGTGTGCTTGATGTTGAACCAGTGCCGCACCAGGAAGCCGGCCAGGAACACCCCGGCCAGGGTCAGCCAGCTCCAGCGCGTCTGGTACGTGAAGGCATAGTGGTTGCTGATCATCACGAAGACGACCGGCAGGGTCAGGTAGTTGTTGTGGACGGAACGCTGCTTGCCCTGCTCCCCCCAGGCCGGGTCGGGGATGCGCCCGGCCAGCAGGGCATCGACGATCCTGCGCTGGTTGGGGATGATCACCATCAGCACGTTGCCGACCATGATGCTGCCCACCAGCGCGCCGATCTGCACGAAGGCGCCCCGGCCGCTGAACAGATGCGTGTAGCCGAAAGAGATCAGCACCAGCAGCAGGAACCCGGTGATGGCCAGTCGCGCCGTGTCGCGCCCGATCGGCGAGCGGCACAGCCGGTCGTAGATCAGCCAGCCCGCCACCAGAGAGGCCGCCGCGATCGGCACGGCGGTGAGCGGGCTGAGATCGGCGACCGATGTGTCGATCAGATAGATATCGGCGTGCAGGTAGTAGATCAGCACCAGCAGCGCGAAGCCGAAGATCCAGGTGGCATAGGCTTCCCACTTGAACCAGGTCAGATGCGCCGGCAGGAATTCCGGGGCGAGGGTGAATTTCTGGATCTGGTAGAAGCCGCCGCCATGCACCTGCCAGGCCTCGCCCTTCACCCGCGGGTCGAGCCGCGGATTGGGCGTCAGGCTGGCATCGAGCGCGATGAAATAGAACGAACTGCCGATCCAGGCGATGCCCGCGACGACATGGGTCCAGCGCAGGATCAGCTCCAGCCAGTCGGACAGCACGGACAGCCACATTCCCGGACCATGCCTTGATGCAATGCAACATCCGAGCCTGACACAGGCCAGGGGCGGCGCTCAAGGGTCTTGCCGCGGAACTCGGGGCCGAAGGGCTCCGCCCTTCGGATACAGGCCAGTCTTTGGATACCGCCAGGGACCGGCGGTCCCTGGACCCGCATCCGTCGGGGGGTAATTTCAGCCGCCCATCGCCTTGTCCCAGACGGTGTGGGTGAAGGCGCCTTCCGGCTTTTTCGTGATCACCGGGTCGGACTTCCCGGACATCAGCACCTCCACGGTCCGCGCATAGGCCGCCGGCTCCAGATAGCCGATGCCCTTCGGGTTGCCTTCCACCAGCTTCGCGATCTCCGCCATCATGGTCTTCTGGTGCCTGTCGGTCTGCGCCCCGGCGGTGTCGTTCTCCAGCACGATCTTCACCGCCTCGTCCTGATGCGCGATCGCGTATGTCCAGCCCTCCATCGACGCCTTGACGAAGCGCGCCAGGCGGTCGGTCATCGCCTTGTCCCGCAGCTTCGCCTCGGTGGTGTAGAGCCCGTCCTCCAGCGTCGCGACGCCCTCGTTCTCGTATTTGAACACCTCGAGCTGCGCCGGCTTCATGCCGGCCTCGATCAGCTGCCAATATTCGTTATAGGTCATTGTGGAAATGCAGGCCGCCTGCTTCTGCAGCAGCGGATCGACGTTGAAGCCCTGCTTCAGCACCGTCACCCCGTCCGCCCCGCCGGTGGTGGGCAGGCCGAGTTTGCTCATCCACGATAGAAACGGATATTCATTGCCGGCGAACCACACGCCCAGCGTGCGGCCCTTGAAATCGGCCGGGGTCTTCACGCCGCTGTCCTTGCGGCAGGTGAGCTCCAGCCCCGAATGGGTGAACACCTGGGCGATGTTGACCAGCGGCACGCCCTTCTCGCGCGCCGCCAGGGCGGAGGGCATCCAGTCCACGATCACATCGGCCCCGCCGCCGGCGATCACCTGGCTCGGGTTGATGTCGGGCCCGCCCGGCCTGATCGTGACCGCCAGCCCGGCCTTGTCGTAGAAGCCCTTCGCCTGCGCCACGTAATAACCGGCGAACTGGGCCTGCGCGACCCATTTCAGCTGCAGGGTCAGCGGGTCGGCCGCCCGCGCCGTGCCCGCCCCCAGCGCCAGTGCCGCGAACGCCGCCGCCAGCAATGATCGTCTCATCACCCACTCCTCCATCCATGTTGCCCCGCCGCGATCAGCCGCGCATCGAGGGATGCCAGAACGTCACGCGCCGTTCGATCAGCGCCAGCGCCGCGAAGCTGAGCGATCCCGCCGCCGCCGCCAGCGCGATCTCGGCCCAGACCAGATCGAGATTTATCTTGGCCACCTCGGTCGAGATGCGAAATCCCATGCCGACGATCGGGGTGCCGAAGAACTCCGCCACGATCGCCCCGATCAGGGCCAGGGTGGAATTGAGCTTGAGCGCGTTGAACAGGAAGGGCAGGGCGGCGGGCAGGCGCAGCCGGCCGAGCGTCTGGTGGTAGCTTGCGGCATAGCTGCGCATCAGGGCGCGCTCCATCGCGCCGGCCTGCGACAGCCCGGCCAGGGCGTTCACCAGCATCGGGAAGAACGTCATCACCCCCACCACCGCCGCCTTCTACTGCCAGTCGAAGCCGAACCACATCACCATGATCGGGGCGATGCCGACGATCGGCATGGCGGAGACCAGGCTGCCCAGCGGCAGCACGCCGCGGCGCAGGAAGGCCGAGCGGTCGAGCGCGATCGCCGCCAGCAGCCCGGCGCCGCAGCCGATCAGCCAGCCCGGGACCACCGCGCGCAGGAAGGTCTGGCGGAAATCCGCGGCCAGCATCGGCAGAGGCCGCAGGATCGCCGCGCCGATCGCCTAAGGCGGCGGCAGCAGCACCCCCGGCACGGCGAAGCCCACGCACACCACCTGCCACACCCACAGCACCAGCGCGCCGAACAGCAGCGGCGTGGCGAGGCGGCTCAGCCGGTCCTCCCCGCGCGAGAGCCGCGCGAGGCCCAGCCCGCCCGCGATCAGCGAGGCCAGCAGCACCACCCCGGGACTCACAGCCGCCCGCCCCGGCGGCGGCGCAGCAGCGCCTGCGCCAGATCGACCGCGCCCGTCGCCAGCACCGCGAGCAGCGCCGCCATGAACAAGGCCGCCCAGATCTGAAGGGTCTGGCCGTAATAGGACCCGGCCAGCAGCCGCGCCCCGAGCCCCGCCTGCGCGCCGGTGGGCAGCTCCGCCACGATCGCGCCCACCAGCGACAAGGCCGCCGCCACCTTCAGCGCCGGGAACAGGAACGCCATCGAGGCCGGCCAGCGCAGCAGCGCGAAGACCTGCGCCCCGGTCGCGCTGTAGGTGGCCAGCAGGTAGCGCTGCACCGGCTCGGGCGCGCGCAATCCGCTGACCATGCCGGCGGTGATCGGGAAGAAGCTCAGCCAGCCGGCGATCAGCGCCTTCGGCGCCAGACCGGTGATGCCGATGGTGCCCAGCACCACCACCACCATCGGCGCGATCGCCAGCACCGGCACGGTCTGGCTGGCGACGATCCAGGGCATCAGCGAGCGGTCCAGCACCCGCAGATGCACGATGCCCACCGCGAGGCCGATGCCCAGCACCAGCGCCAGCACGAACCCGCACGCGGCGGCGCCCGCCGTGACGCCTGCATGGAAGACCAGGCTGCGCGCGGAGGACACGGGATGGCCGAAGATGCTGTCGAACATCTCCCCCGCGATCTGATGCGGGGCGGGCAGCAGCGGGCGGTCCAGCGCCAGCGTCGCCCCGAGCAGATCGGCGGTGCCGGCGCCCTCCCCGGCGAGCGACCGCGCCTGGTCCAGGTTCATCAGCAGCGCGGCCGCGTACCAGAGCGCCAGCACCGCGCACAGGACCGTCAGGACCGGCCAGGCCTCCGCCCCCACAGCCCCTTGGGACCCGCCGGAACCCTGGCGTCGCTGGACCCAGTTTCGGAAGGGCCGCGGGGGGCGATGGGGGCCGCGCCCCGGCCCTCGGTCACTCATAGCTGTGCCCCGCCCGCAGCGCCTGGCGCACCCGATGCGCGATGCGCAGGAAATCCGTCGTCTCCCGCATCTCCAGATCGCGCTCGGCGGGCAGATCGCAGTCGATCACCTCCAGGATCCGTCCCGGCCGGGGCGACATCACCACGATGCGGGTCGAGAGGAACACCGCCTCCGGGATCGAATGGGTCACGAACACCACGCTGCGCCCGGTCCGCCGCCACAGCCGGTGGAGCTGCAGATTGAGGTTGTCGCGCGTGATCTCGTCGAGCGCTCCGAACGGCTCGTCCATCAGCAGCAATTCCGGCTCGAAGCTCAGCGCGCGGGCGATCGACACACGCTGCTGCATGCCGCCCGACAGCTGCCAGGGGAAGCTGCGGCGGAACTCGGCCAGCCCGACCAGATCGAGATAGCGCGCCGCCGCCGCCCGGCGTTCGGCGCGCCCGATGCCCATGATCTCCAGTGGCAACGTCACGTTGCGCTCGACATTGCGCCAGGGATACAAAGCGGGGGCCTGGAACACATAGCCATAGGCCCGCGCCAGCCTGGCCTGCTCCGGGCTCTGGCCGTTGACCAGCATTGCGCCGGAGCTCAGCCGCTCCAGATCGGCGATGGCGCGCAGCAGCGTGGTCTTGCCGCAGCCGGAGGGGCCGATCAGCGAGACGAATGCGCCCCGCGCCACGTCCAGCGAGACATCCTCCAGCGCCACGATGCGCTGCCCGCCGGCATCGAACACCACGCCGGCGCCGCGCGCCTGCACCACCGGTGCGCTGGCCGCAGGGGCGGCCTGGTCCTGCGGCAGTTCTGCCGCATCAGCCGGCACGGGCTTGGTCGGCCAGGCGCTGGTCGGTGGCGAGGACGGCGCGCAGCAGCACCTCGGCGCCGGCCGCGACATGCGCGGGCTCGGCGCGGTCGGCCTCGTTGTGGCTCAGCCCCTTCTCGCAGGGCACGAAGATCATCGTGGTGGGCGCCACGCGCGCGATATAGGCGGAATCGTGTCCGGCGCCGGAGACGATCTCGCGCGCGGAATGGCCGGCCGCGGCGGCGGCGTCGCGCACCGCGCCGACGCAGT
>DAICZL010000731.1 GCA_027311165.1 bacterium | reverse complement strand
GCCGCGGCTCGGTCCGTGCCCCGCACGAAGACTGCACGGCTCTGGAGCGGTCGCCGATCATAGGGAAGGTCGGCCACCACTTGCTCTCTGTCTTACCCAGCGGCTTCATCCGATCAGATGATCCCATCTGACCGGATGTTGCTCTACCCCGCAGCCGTACCCACGCGCGTCCCGCGCAGTCTCTCAGCATAGACATTGATCACCAGGGCCGCCAGCAGGATCAGGCCGCGGATCAGGATCTTCAGGAAACTGTCGATGTTGACGTGATCGAGCCCGTTGTTCAGCACCCCCAGTACGAACAGCCCGACGATCGTATTGCCGATGCCACCCCGCCCGCCGAACAGGCTGGTGCCGCCCACCACCACCGCCGAGATCGCATCGAGCAGGTAGCTGTCGAACTCGTTCTGCTGGGCGCTGCCGAAATACGCGACGCCCAGCATGCCGGCGATGCCCGAGCACAGCGCCGAGATCACCATCACCGAACCGACCACCAGCCGGACATTCACGCCCGAGTATTCCGCCGCCTCGCGGTTGCCGCCCACCATGTACACGTAGCGGCCGAAGCGCGTGTAGGTGAGCACGAGATGCGCGAGCAGCAGCATGGCAGCGGCCACGATCACCAGCCAGGGCACGCCGCCGATCGACTTCGACCCCAGCGTGACGATCAGCTTCGGCACGGCGTAGGCGATCTGCCCGCGCACCGGCATCGCGCAGACCCCCAGCGCGATCTGCAGCATCGCCAGCGTCATGATGAAGGACGGGATGCCGATGCGGGTGACGCCGAAGGCGGTGACCAGGCCGAGCGCGAGGCAGCTCGCCAGCGCAAGGCCGATCGCCGCCCAGCCCGGCAGCGGCAGATTGGCGATGTTGACGCTCGCATCCTGCACGGTGAAGAAGGCGACCACGATGCCGGTCGCGTTCGCCACGCTCGCGACCGAGAGATCGATCTCGGAGGTCAGGATCACGAAGGTCAGGCCGATCGCGATGATCGCCGTGACCGAGACCTGCTCGAGGATGTTGTTGAGATTGTCGAGCGTCGCGAAGGACGGGCTGGTCAGGCTGAAGAAGCCGACCAGGAACAGCAGCGTCAGGAACGGCGCGATGTTGCGCAGCTGTTCGCGGACGAAATCGGCAAGCCGGGCGATCCCGCTCTGCGGCGTGGCGGCGGGGCTGATCATGGCGCGTGCGGTCTCCCTTCAGGCGGCGGCGAGCAGCCGGTCCTTGCTGATCGTCGCGGATTCGAATTCCCGGGCGATCGCGCCCTTCTTCATCACCACGATCCGGTCGGCCAGCGCCAGCACCGTCTCGGGCTCGGTCGAGACCACCACGATGGCGATGCCGCGTTCGCGCAGCGCGCGGACGATGCGCACCACATCCTCCTTGGCGCCCACATCCATCCCCCTGGTGGGCTCGCTCAGCACCAGCACCTTGGGGTCATAGGTCAGCCACTTGGCCAGCCCCACCTTCTGCTGATTGCCGCCCGAGAAGGTGCGCACCGCGCGGTCCACCAGCGGCGGGCGGATCGACAGGCTTTTCACGTGGCGGGCGGCGATCTCGCGCTCGGCGCGCGGGCGCAGCCACAGGCGCGAGAGGCGTTCGAGGATGGCGATCGAGGTGTTCTTGTAGACCGGCTCCTCGGCGAACAGCATGCTGCGGCGGCTCTCCGGCACGAGGGCGATCCCCGCCCGCCGCGCCTGCGCGGTGTTGCGGAACCGCAACGCCCGCCCGGCCATGCGCAGCGCGCCGTGATCGGGGCGCAGCCGGCCGAACAGCGTGCGGGCCAGTTCCAGCTGGCCGCAGCCCATGAACCCGTAGATCCCCAGCACCTCCCCGGCGCGCAGGCTCAGCGAGACGTCGCGGAAGGCGGCGCCATGCGACAGATGCTCGGTCTCTAGCACCACCGGCGCATCGGGGCGGCTGTGGAGGTGGAATTCGCCGGTATAGCTCTCCTCCAGCTCCTCATGGCCGGCGCCGATCATCCGCTCGATGACCCAGTGCTTGTCGGTGGCGGCACTCACCGGGGCCGAGACGATGGTGCGGCCATTGCGGAAGATCGTGACCGCGTCCGAAATGTTCAGCACGTCGTCGAGGAAGTGCGAGATGAACACGATGCTGCGCCCGCCCTCCCGCAGGCGGCGCAGCACCGCGAACAGACGCTCGATCTCGGGCGGGGACAGCGCGCTGGTGGGTTCGTCGAGGATGATGATCCGCGCGCCCGAGAACAGCACCCGCGACAGCTCGACCAGCTGCTGCATGCCGATCGGCAGGCCGCCGAGCGGGGCGGACGGATCGGCATCGATGCCGAGGCTGGCGAGCTGCGCGCGCGCCCCGCGCAGCATCCCGCGCCAGTCCACCACCCCGAAGCGGGTCGGCTGCACGCCCAGGAAGACGTTCTCGGCGATGCTGAGATCGGGCACCACCGAGAGTTCCTGGTGCACCATGCCGATCCCGGCCACCCGCGCGTCATGGGCCGAGCGGAAATGCACTTCCCGCCCGGCCAGGCGCATCGTCCCACGGTATTCGTGGTAGACGCCGGCGATGATCTTCATCAGCGTGCTCTTGCCCGCCCCGTTCTCGCCGATGAGACCATGGATCTCACCGGCGCCGAGCGAGAAGTCCACATCGCGCAGCGCCTCGATGCCGCCGAAGGACTTGCCGATGCGCGACAGCTCGAGCAGCGGCGCTGCCTGCTGCATCAGATCAGGAACTGCTCCTGCATCCAGGCCATGCCCGGGGCGTTGGCCTTGGTCACCACCGGGCCATCCATGATGATGTTCTTGGGAATGCCGCCCGGACCGGTCTTCTCGCCGTTCACCACCGCGTTCACCCCGGCCACGATCGCCCCGCCATGGATGCGGCAGGACGGGTTGCGGACGGTGGCGAACATCACCCCCTCGGTCACCGCCTTCAGCGCCGGGGGCATCGCGTCCACCCCGCCGATCAGGATGCTGGTGCGGCCGTGCTGCTCCATCACCTTGCGCGCGGCCAGCGCCATGTCGTCATTGTGGAAGAACGCCGCCTTGATGTCGGGATACTTGGTCAGCAGGGTTTCCCAGATGCGCGAGACCTTGGTCACGTCCCAGTCGCCCGGGGTGGTGTCCAGCACCTTGATGTTGGGGTATTTCTTGACGACGCTCTCAAAGCCCCGGGCGCGCCCCTGGGCGCCGGTGTGACCGAGCGCACCCTGGGTCATGATCATGTTGCCCTCCCCGCCGATGGCATCGACCAGCGCCTGGGTGACGGCCGCGCCCATGAACTCGTTGTCGGGGGCGAGAAAGCTGTGCACGTTGATCGAATCGAGCGGGGCGATCAGCGTGTCCATGTCGATCACCGGCACCCCGGCATCGATCATCTTGTTCACCGGCGCGGTCAGCGTGCCGATGCCGAAGGCCTGGATGGCGACGAAATCCCATTTCTGCGACGCCATGTTGTCGATCGCGGCGCGCTGCTTGGTGGAGGACAGCTCGCCGTCGAACCAGGTGACCTCGACATTGAACAGCTTGCCCCAGTATTCCGCGGCCTGCTTGCCCTGGGCGCACCAGGTGGCCTGCAGGCCGGCATTGGAGAATGCCGCCTTTAGCGGCTTTTCCGACCGTGCCACCGCCGCCATCGCCGGGTTGATGC
>DAICZL010000729.1 GCA_027311165.1 bacterium | reverse complement strand
CCGGCGAGCAGGCCGGCGAGCGGCCCCTGCCCCGCGAACGCCCCGTCGGCCAGCACCGGCAGGGCGAAGGCTGCGAAGCGCGCGGGATCGCCATTGGCGCTGATCGCCAGCGCGCCGAGCTCGGGTTCAAGGATGGCGATGATGCGGGCGAGCAGGCTGACCCCGCCGATCACGTGCAGCGGCTTGTCGCCCCCGCCGATGCGGCTGGCCGCCCCGCCCGCCAGGATCAGCCCGGCGATCCGCGCCATGCGGCCCCCGGGCTGCAGCGGGTCGGCCAGGCTGCAACGGGACGGTCTGGGGCGAGCGATGGGACTCGAACCCACGGCATCCAAGACCACAACCTGGCGCTCTACCAACTGAGCTACGCCCGCCACCAGAGCGCGGCGTTTAGGACGATCAGCCGGCCGCCGTCAACTTGGTCGTGGGCGTCGCGAAATGCCGCGCCAGACGCGCCACCGCCTCGTCCAGCACGCCATCCTGCTTGCAGAAGGCGAAGCGGGCATAGGGACCGGGCGAGGACAGGTCGGCATAGAAGGCCGAGAGCGGGATGGCGGCGACGCCGGCCGACTCGGTGATGTGGCGGCAGAAGGCGGCATCGTCGCCGGCGAAGCCCAGCCCGCCGTAATCGGCGGTGATGAAATAGCTGCCCATCGCCGGCAGCACCGTCATGCCGAGGCCGGCAAGGCCGGCGCCCAGCCGGTCGCGCTTGGCCTGCAGCGAGCGCGACAGGGCGGCGAAATACCCCTCGTCCTTGGCAAGGCCCACCGCCACCGCGCGCTGCAGATTGGGCGGGGTGGTGAAGGTCAGGTTCTGATGCGCCTTGGCGACCACCTGGGCGAGTGGCGCCGGGGCGGTCACGTAGCCCACTTTCCAGCCGGTCAGCGAGAAAGTCTTGCCGGCGCTGCCGATGCGCAGGCAGCGCGGCCACAGCCCGGGCAGGGTCATCAGCGGGATGTGGCGCCAGCCGTCGAAGGTCAGGTGTTCGTAGACCTCGTCGCACACCGCATAGGCGTCGTGGCGGACCAGCAGATCGGCGATGAAGGCGAGCTCGGCGGCGGTGAACACCTTGCCGGTCGGGTTCATCGGCGAGTTCAGCAGGATCGCCTTGGTGCGCGGACCGAAGGCGGCGGCGAGTTCGGCGCGCGGCAGATCCCAGCGCGGCGGGGCGAGCCGCACCAGCCGCGGCACCGCGCCCAGCAGCTTCACCACCGGCAGATAGGTGTCGTAGAGCGGCTCGATCAGCACCACCTCGTCGCCGGGATCGAGCAGCGCCATCAGGCAGGCGGTGATCGCCTCGGTCGCCCCCGAGGTCACCACCACCTCGCGGTCCGGATCGACGGTGAGGCCGTAATGGCGCGCATTGGCGGCGGCGACCGCCTGGCGCAGTTCCGCGACCCCGGTCATCGGCGGATACTGGTTGCGCCCGTCGCGCAGCGCCGCGGCCGGCCCGTCGGTATCGGGGAAGCCCTGGCCGAGATTGATCGCGCGGTGCTGCACGGCGAGCGCCGACATCACGGTGAAGATGGGGGTGCCGGTGTTGGCGAGCAGGGCGTTCACTGGTTTCACGTGCGGTCGGGCTCCGGCGGGATGGGAGGGCGGAGTATGGGTCGGCGGCGGCCGGGGTTCAATCCGTGCTGCCCAAGAAGCGTGCAGAAGCCGGCTCGTTCCGCCCAGGGTACAGGCGTCCGCCCTTTCCCCTCCCGTCCCGCCGCCCCGTGACGGCGGCCGGCGAGACATCCCCCGCCTTCTTGGCCGCCCCTTGGCCGGGCCCCCCCGCGCGCCCGCGGG
>DAICZL010000718.1 GCA_027311165.1 bacterium | reverse complement strand
ACTTCCACCTCGGCGGCACCAACGCCAAAGGCTTCATCCTGGGCGGCAATCTCGGCCTGGCGCGCAACACGCTGCTGACCGCGCGCTGGTTCAGCGCCACCCAGGTCTCCGGCCCCGCCAACGCCAACGACGTGATCCAGGTCGATCTGATGGCACGGTTCTGACCATGTCCCCTCCCGCGCCCCGCCACGTCCTGCGGTTCGCCCTCGCCCTCGGCATACTGATGCTCGCCTTCGCCGCCGGGGCCCTGGCCCAGCAGGGCAGCGCCGAAGACCGGCTGCGCGAGGCGCTGCGCCGGGCGACGGTCGATCTGCGGGCGCTGCAGGATGGCCAGGCGGCGTTGCAGGCCAGTCTGGAAGCGGCCCAGAAGCAGCGCGACCAGGCGCAGGCCGCGCTCGATCAGGCCAATGCGAAACTGGCCGCCCAGCCGGCGGGCGCCCCAGCCCAGCCCGCCGCGCCGGCCCAGGCCGATGCGCTGGCCCAGGCGGAAGCGACCATCGCCACGCTGAAGCAGCAGAATGCGGCCCTGCAGGCCGGGCTCGCACGCTGGCAGAGCGCCTATCAGGAGGCAGCGGCGACGGCGCGGGCACGCGATGCCGAGGCGCACCGGCTGGAAGCGTCGCTGAAGGCGAACGACACCGCCCTCGGCCTCGCCCGGCAGGAAAACGCCAAGCTGGTCACGACCGCGACCGATATCCTGCATCTCTACCGCACGCAGGATTTCCGTTCGATCCTGCTGCAGAGCTACGAACCGCTGCTGGGCCTGAAGAAGGTGGAACTGGAGAATCTGGTGCAGGACTACGAGGACAAGATCAACGATCACCGCCTGGTGGTGGGCTACCCCTCCTCGGGGGCGGCGAAGTGAGGCGCCTGCCGGCCGACGCCCCGCCGCCCGCCCGTGCGCGGCGACGGCGGGCGCTGATGCTCCTCGCGCTGCTGCTCGGGCCGCTGGTCCCGGGGCTGGTCCCATCCCCCGTCCGGGCCGCCGATGCGCCTGCCGATCCTGTGGTGGCCGAGCGCGGCACCACCACCCTGACCCTTGGCGCGCTGCGCCAGATGCTGGACGCGCTCGACCCCGAGGAGCGGCACCGGCTGACCCAGGATCCGGCCGCGCTCGCGCAGTTCGTGCGCGGGCGGCTGGTGCAGATGGCGCTGCTGGACGAAGCCCATGCCCAGCAATGGGACCAGCGCCCGGAGATCGCCGCCCGCGCCGAACAGGCCCGCCAGGCGGCGATCGTGGACAGCTACGTGGCGTCGCAGACCCGGCCCGATCCGGGCTTCCCTTCCGAGGCCGAGGTGCAGGCGGCCTATGAGGCCAACAAGCCGCGCTTCGCGGTGCCGCGGCAATACCATCTGGCGCAGATCTTCATCGCCCTGCCCGCCGGCGCGCCGCAGGCGGCCGAGGATGCGGCGCAGAAGAAACTCACCGAGCTGCGCCAGGCGCTGGCCAGGCCCCATGCCGATTTCGCCGAACTGGCGCGCAAACAGTCCGAGGACCGGGGCTCGGGCGCCCAGGGTGGTGATCTGGGCTGGGTGCGCGAGGACCAGTTGCTGCCGGGGATCCGCGCCGCGGTCTCGGGCCTGAGCGAGGGCGCGGTGTCCGATCCGGTGCGCACCCCCGATGGCTGGCATCTGATCCGCCTGGCCGGCACCCGCCCGGCCGGCACCGCACCGCTCGCCGAGGTCCGTGACAGCGTGGTGGCCGCCCTGCGCCAGGATCACCAGACCCAGGCCGTGCGCGCCTACCTCGCCACCATGCTGCGTCAGACCCCGATCCAGATCAACGAGATCGCGCTCGGCCAGATGGGAGGGAAATAGGCGACCAGGGCCCCGGGTTCCGCCGCGGTCAGACCCTGCGCCGCAACGCCAGCGCGACCCCGAGATTGGCG
>DAICZL010000715.1 GCA_027311165.1 bacterium | reverse complement strand
GATAAGGCCAGGGCCCTGCCCTGGCCCCGCACCCGTCAGGCGGTAACCCCCGCGGGAAACGGGGTCTGGGGCCAAGGCCCCGGCGGGTCCGGGGCGAAGCCCTGGCCTTTCCTTACCCGCTGCAGGCGAGGACCAGTCGGCACCGGATGCCGGCGACAAAAGGGAGAGAACCGTGATGAAACCCTTCGATCTGACCGGGCGGGTCGCGATCGTCACCGGCGGCAATGGCGGCATCGGCCTCGGCATGGCGCGCGGCCTGGCCGAGGCGGGGGCCAGCGTCGCGATCGCCGGGCGGGATGCCGCCAAGGGCGCGGCCGCCGCCGCGTCGCTGGGCGAGAGGGCAGTGTTCCTGGCCGCCGACCTCACCGATCAGGGCGCCTGCGTGGCCCTGGTGGCGCAGACGCTGGCGCGGTTCGGCCGGCTGGACATACTGGTCAACAACGCCGGGACCAATCTGCGCAAGCGGCCGGAGGAGTACAGCGCCGCCGAGTGGCACGGGCTGATCGACACCAACCTGACGAGCGCCTTCTTCTGCGCCCAGGCCGCCTATCCGGCGATGCGCCAGGCCGGTGGTGGCAAGATCATCTGCATCGGCTCGATGATGTCGATCTTCGGTGCCTCCCATGTCTCGGTCTATGCCGCGACCAAGGGCGGCATCGTGCAGCTGGCCCGCGCCCTGGCCGCCGCCTGGGCCGCCGACAACATCCAGGTGAACACCGTGCTGCCGGGCTGGATCGACACCGCGCTGACCCGCGGCGCGCGGACCGATCTGCCGGGGCTGAACGAGCGGGTGCTGGCGCGCACGCCCGCCGGCCGCTGGGGCGTGCCGGAGGACCTGGCGGGCATCGCCGTGTTCCTGGCCAGCGCCGCCTCGGACTTCGTCACCGGCACCGCGATCCCGGTGGATGGGGGGTATTCGGTGCAGGGCTGACAGTTTCTTCGCCATGCGCCATATCCGCGACGCCGGGGTTGCCGCGCCACAGAGGCCACGCTCGGCACGCCTTCAGTCCGCAAAGCGCCGGCACGCCGCCCGGCGCCGGTAGTCCACTCAGCAGGAACCACGCCGATGCACAGTATCTCGATCACCGCCACCGACGGGGCCGGCAGCTTCGCCGCCCATGTGTTCCCCCCCAAGCGCCAACCTGCCGGCGCCCTGGTGGTGATCCAGGAGATCTTCGGCGTGAACGACAGCCTGCGCGAGACCGCCGCGCAATTCGCCGAGATGGGCTTCATCGCGGTCTGCCCCGACCTGTTCTGGCGGATCGAGCCGGGGGTGAACCTCTCCGACAAGAGCCAGGCGGAATGGGACAAGGCCTTCGCCCTGATGAACGCGTTCGACCAGGCCAAGGGCCTCGCCGATCTGCAGGCGACGCTTGCCGCCGCCCGCGTTCTGCCCGGCTGCAACGGCCGCGCCGGCACCATCGGCTACTGTCTCGGCGGCCGGCTCGCCATGATGATGGCCGAGCATTCCGACGCGGACGTGAACATCTCCTATTACGGCGTCGGGCTGGACGGGCTGCTGGCCGATCTGCCGCGGATCAGCCGGCCTCTGCAGCTGCACATCGCCGACCAGGACGCCTACTTCCCGGCCGAGGGGCGTGCCAGGGTGGTCGAAGCCGCCCGGTCGCACAAGCAGGTCAGCGCCTTCGTCTATCCGGGCGCCGATCATGCCTTCGCCCGGGTGGGCGGCACCCATTGGGACGCGCGCTCGGCGGTGATCGCCAACGGCCGCAGCGCCGAGGCGCTGGTGGCGGCGCTGGGCTGACCGGCCTTCGATCGGGCGCAAGGACAGAGGGTAAGGCAAAAGCGGAGGGTCTGCTTTCTTGGCCCCCCAGCTTGCCCCCCTCTGCAGCTTCCCCACCCCTGGTGGTCGGGCGCCCTTGGGGTTCGCCGCGGGGGGGCTCCCGGGAATCGCTCCCAGGGTCCCCTCGCGGTGTCCCTCCCGGCATTTCCCCAGGAATTTTCCCAGGAATTTTCCCCGGAATTTTCCCCCTTGGGGCCCATCTGCACGCGCAAAGGGCGAGGCCCCCGGATCTCGGAGCGGAGATCTGCCGGGGGCCGGGGCCTCCGGCTC
>DAICZL010000707.1 GCA_027311165.1 bacterium | reverse complement strand
CGCTCGATCGCGGCGAACAGGCTGCGTTCCTCCGGCCAGGTGGCGAGCAGCGCCGCGAGCGGGCGGGGCGGGTGCAGCACGGGCAGGCTCAGCCGTTCGCTCTGCTCGGCCGCCTCGGTCGCGATCGCCGTCAGGCGCTCGGGGTTGACCCGCCTGGTCTCGGTCCGCTCGGTCAGCACCGGCAGCAGCGCCAGGGCGCCGAGTTCGGTCGCCTGGCGCACCAGCAGATCGGTCGCATCGCGCTTGAGCGGGGCGAAGACCAGCCACAGATCGGGCTCGGCGGCCTGGGCGCGGCTCTGCGCGCCGACCGCGAGCCGCGCGCCGGCCCGCCCGAGGACGGCGATCACGGCCTGGAACTCGCCGTCACGGCCGTTGAACAGATGCACGGCGCTGCCGGCGCCACGGCGCAGCACCGATCCCAGATAATGCGCCTGGGCGGGGCTCGTCACGATCTCGGCACCCGGAGCGAGGTCGGCGGGCACGAACAGGCGGGGGATGCTGGCCAGGTTGATCTTCTCCTCGCTGCCGTCAGACTGCGACCGATGCGCGCCCCGGCACCGTCTTTCCGCACCGCTCCGGCCCACACCGACATCGATGCCGGTGGCTGGATCGCCCGTCTGCCCCCTTTCTGGCAACCCTATGCGCTGCTCGCCCGGCTGGACCGGCCGATCGGGGCCTGGCTGCTGTTCCTGCCCGGGCTGTGGTCGATCCTTCTCGCCCGGCCGCCCTGGCCGCGCGGGCTGCTGCTGATCGCATTGTTCGCGACGGGCAGTGTGCTGATGCGCGCCGCCGGCTGCGTCGTCAACGACATGTGGGACCGCGATCTGGACCGGCTGGTGGCCCGCACCGCCCGCCGCCCGCTCGCCGCCGGCACGCTCGGGCTGCGCCAGGCGTGGCTGTTCCTGGCGCTGTTGCTGGGGCTGTCGCTGGCCATCCTGCTGATGCTCGACAAGCTGGCCCAGGGCCTCGGTGTCGGCTCGCTGGCGCTGGTCGGGCTGTATCCGCTGGCCAAGCGGGTGACCTGGTGGCCGCAGCTGATGCTGGGATTCACCTTCGGCTTGGGCGCCCCGATGGGCTATGCCGCCGCCGCCGGGCGGCTGGCGCCGGCGGCGCTGGCCCTGTACGGCGCGTCGATCGCCTGGATCCTGGGCTATGACACGATCTACGCCCATCAGGACCGCGAGGACGACGCATTGGTGGGGGTGAAGTCCACGGCTCGGCTGTTCGCCGCCAGCACGGGCCCGTTCCTCGCCGCCTGCTACGCCATGATGCTGGCGCTGCTGGCCCTGGCCGGGTGGCTGGCCGGATTGTCGGGGCGCTACGACGTGGCGCTGCTGTTGCCGGCCGTCCTGCTGGCCCGCCAGGTGATCCGGCTGGACATCGCCGACCCCGGCGGCTGCCTCGCGCTGTTCCGATCGAACCGCGAGGCGGGGCTCGCGGTGGCGGTGGCGATCCTGGCCGGGCTGTGGTGAGCGCCGAGGCGTTTCTGCGCGCCCACACCGTTCTTGGCCATGCGCCCCTGGTGCCGGAGATCGGTCTTTATCTGGCCAGCGAGATCACCCCGATCTGGCAGGCGAGCGAAGCCTGGCTGGCCGAACGCAATCTTGCTCCGCCCTATTGGGCCTTCGCCTGGCCGGGCGGGCAGGCGCTGGCCCGCCACGTGCTGGACCATCCCGCCCTGGCCGCGGGCCGGTCGGTGCTGGATTTCGCCGCCGGCGGCGGCATCGCCGCGATCGCCTGTGCGCTTGCCGGGGCGGCTCTGGTGGAAGCCGCCGAGATCGATCCGCTGGCGATCGCCGCGATCGGGCTGAACGCCGCGGCCAATGGCGTGACGATCCGCCCCATCCCGGGGGACGTGGTCGGCGCCGCCTGCCGCTGGGACCTGATCCTGTGCGGCGATGTCTGCTACGAGGCGCCGATGACCCGCCACATCCTGCCCTGGCTGCGCCGGATGGCGGTCAGTGCCGAGGTCTGGATTGCCGATCCGGGCCGGGCCTATCTCCCGCTTGAGGGGATGGTTCGGCTGGCGCAGATGCGGGTGCCGACGACGCTGGAACTGGAAGACCGCACCGAACGGCAGGTGACGCTGTGGCGGCTGATGCCGGAATGACCCCCTTGTTTCATCGTGGACAGAGCGGTGATGCCGCAGGCCCGGTTCCTCATGCATGTGCCTGAGACCCAGCTCGGTTGCAAGGGGGCCCGGGACGTCACGCCGAGCTGCTATCGGTGGATGTGCCTGGGCGCTTTCCTGCTCAGGATTTCAAGATCATGACAGGATGGCACAATCTGAGGTTGCTTTTTTGGCATATTGCCGCCATGATCGTCAGGATGAGGTTCGATGCTTCAATCTCCGGGGAGCGGATCATGTATGGTCTGCAGACAGTATCTCCCTCGCTGGCGTATCGGCTCCCGTCCGACCGGGTCCGCAATGAGGGCGCGCGAGATGGGGCGCGGGCGGCGGGCTCGGGCAGGCTGGGGCCGGCGCGTGGGATCCTGATCGGGCTCGGTTTGTCCTTGGTCGTCTGGACCAGCCTTGGCCTTGGCCTATGGCTGGTCGTGAGGCTGCTGGCCGGCTGAACCGGGCCGGCCTGCGGCGCGCCGTGCCCTTCGGCTGCGGGCTGCGCCCGGGCATCCCCATCCTCGATCGCGGAGCCTGCAC
>DAICZL010000059.1 GCA_027311165.1 bacterium | reverse complement strand
GGCTCGCCGCCCTGGTGCGCCATCGCAGCGTGCTGGGCGAGGAGGCATCCTGCCTGGATGCGATGGCGGAGATCTATCGCGACCTCGGCCTCGCGCCCTTCCGGGTGGCGGTCGATGCGGACCGGCTGGCCGGCCACCCGGGCTTTTCGCCGCCGCTGATCCCCTATGCCGGGCGCGAGAACGTGGTGGCCGTGCACCGCCCGCGCGAGGCCGGCGGGCGCAGCCTGATGCTGCAGGGCCATGTCGATGTGGTGCCGGCAGGTGCCACCGAATTATGGACCAGCCCGCCCTTCGAACCCGCGCTCCGTGACGGGCGGATGTATGGCCGCGGGGCGGCGGACATGAAGGCCGGCCTGGTCGCTTCCGTGACCGCGTTCCGCGCGCTGCGGCTGGCCGGGCTGGCGCCGGCGGCCGAGCTGCAGATGGCGGCGGTGATCGAGGAGGAATGTACCGGCAACGGCGCGCTGGCGGTGATGCTGGCGCTGCCCCGGCCCGATGCCTGCGTGATCCCCGAACCCGGTCCTGGCCAGGCGGCGCGGTATGTGGCGGAAGTGGGCGTGGTCTGGGCCTTCGTCACCGTGATCGGCAGGCCTGCGCATGTGCGCGACATGCAGGCCGGGGTGAACGCGATCGAGGCCGCCATGCGGATCGCCGGCCGCTTCAAGGCCTATGAGGCGGAGATGAACCGCGCCGAGCGGCGCCATCCGGCCTTCGCTGCCGACAATCATCCGGTCAACGTCAATCTGGGCACGATCGAGGGCGGGGAATGGAACAGCTCGGTGCCGAGCCAGGCGCGGATCGGCCTGCGCGTGGGGGTGATGCCCGGCCATTCCTGCCAGGCGGTGCGCGCGGACATCGAACGCATCATCGCCGAGATGGCGGCCGATCCCGACCTGCGCGGGGCCACGCTGCGCGTCGCCTTCCGGGGGTTCATGGCCGACGGGGCGGTGTTCCCGCCCGGGCAGGCGATCTCCCGCACGATCGCCGGATGCCATCGGGAGATCCTCGGCACCGAGGTGGCGCATTACGCCGCGCGGGGACTGACCGACGCAAGGTTCTACACTCTGTACCAGGGCACCGAGGCGACTTGCTACGGCCCGGACTCGGACAATATCCACGGCATAGATGAAAGTGTCGGGCTGGCATCGCTGCACCAGGCGACCAAGGTACTGGCATTGACGATCGCCGAGTGGTGCGGGGTGGAGCGCGCCGCCTGAGCAGTGAGCACGCGGCCCGATCCGGTCAGGGGCGAGGCCGCGGTCCGATCCTTCGGAGCGGCGGAAGCGGTCCGGGCCATCGGTTCGGGCGAGGCTTCCTCCGGTGAGCACCAGGGGTTACCGGCCGCCCAGCCCGGGTCGCCCAGTCCGGGTCGCCCAACCCGGGTCGCCCAGCCTGGGTCGCCCAGCCTGGGCCACCCAGTCCGGGCCGGCCGACCCGCGCCGCCCAAGAACGCTTTCCGTCTGGAGTGCCGTGCCATGGAACTCGATGCCGTCCTGTTGATTGCCGGGGTCGCCGGAGTGGGTGTTCTGCACACGATGGTCCCCGATCACTGGGTGCCGATCACCCTGATCGGTCGCCAGCGCGGCTGGACCCGGGCGGAGGTCGCGCGCTTCGCGGCACAGGCCGGGCTCGGTCATGTCGGCTCGACGCTGCTGATCGGGCTGCTGGTCTGGACGGCGGGGGTGGCCTTCGCGGCGCGGTTCGGCCAGTGGGTGGATCTGGCCGCCAGCCTGGCGCTGCTGGGTTTTGGCGGGTGGATTGCGCTGGCTGCGCTGCGCGATCTGCGCCGCGGCGGAACGGTTCACAGCCATGCCCATGGGCCGGACATCGCGCCGTCCGATCCGGCGCCTGCGCTGCACGGTCCGGAACGGCGGCTGATCGAGACCGACCAGGGCGTCGCGATCCTATCGATCTTCGAGGACGGGGTGCCTCCCCGCTTCCGGCTGAGCGGGATCACGCCTGACTGGGTTCGCCTGCAGACCACCCGCCCCAGCGGGCTGACCCAGGAGTTCACCTTCGCCCGCCGCGCGCGCTGCTGGGAATCGATCGAGCCGATCCCCGAGCCGCACGACTTCACCATCGCGCTGACCCTGGCGCAGGACGGAAAGACACGCCGCCACGACCTGCAGTTCGAGGAGCCGCCCGGGCATGGGGCGCACGGCCATGGGCCGCATGGGCATGAGGATGGCCATTTGCATGACATGCCCGGCCACGGTCATGGCAGCGATCCCGACGGACATGGCCATCGGCATCGCCACGACGCGGGGCTGGAGCCGCTTGACGCGCTGCATCTGCCGCTGCGCGGCGTGGTGGTGGCGGTCCGCCACGCCCATCCGCACCGCCACGGCACCGGAGCACCCCACCTGCACTGGCATGATCACGACGCGGACGGCCTGCACGACATCGCAGCCGACGCCGCCCCTGACCACAGCCATCGCCACCGCACTTCCGCGCGGACCGCGCTGCTGCTGATCCTGGGATCCTCGCCGATGGTCGAGGGCATTCCGGCCTTCTTCGCGGCCGGCCGCTATGGTCCCTGGCTGATCGCGGTGATGGCGCTGGTCTTCGCCTTCAGCACCATCGCGACCTATGTGCTGCTCTGCGTCTGGTCGACCGATCGGCTGCAGCAGGTCAGGCTCGGCCGGTTCGAGCGGTACGGCGAAGTGCTGAGCGGGGCGTTCATCATGCTGGTCGGTCTCGGGTTCGGCCTCTGGCAGCTGATCTGATCCGATGGCAGTGCCCCGCAGCGAGATGGTGTTTGCCGCCGAGCCGCTGATCCGGCTGGGCGCCTTCACCCTGGTCCTGGCGACGATGCTGCTCTGGGAGGGGGCGCGGCCGCGGCGGCAGATGCTGCTCGGCCGGGCGCGGCGCTGGCCGGGCAATCTGGGGCTGGTCGTGATCGATGCGCTGGCAGTGCGGCTGCTGATCCCGCTCTGCGCCGCCGGCATGGCCATGCAAGCCGAACGGCATGGCTTTGGCCTGTTCAACCTGATCGGCGCTCCCGGCTGGATCGCGGTCCCGGCGAGCTTCCTGCTGCTTGATCTGCTGATCTACTTGCAGCACTGGACCTTTCATGCGGTACCGCTGCTGTGGCGGCTGCACCGGATGCACCATGCCGACATCGATTTCGACACGACCAGCGGGGTGCGCTTCCACCCGGTGGAGATCCTGCTGTCGATGCTGCTGAAACTGGCCGCCGTCGCCCTGCTCGGCGCGCCGGCCATCGCTGTGGTTGCCTTCGAGGTGGTGCTGAACGCCACCTCGCTGTTCAACCATGGCAATGTGTCGCTACCCGGCTGGCTGGACCGGCTGGTGCGGCAGGTGCTGGTGACACCGGACATGCACCGCGTCCATCATTCGGTGCTGCGCCAGGAGACCGACAGCAATTTCGGCTTCAACCTGGCCTGGTGGGACCGGATCTTCGGCACCTATGTCGCCCAGCCGGCGGCCGGGCACGACCGGATGACCATCGGGCTGCCGGAATTCCGCGCGCCGGGCGAGGAGCGTCTGGACCGGATGCTGCTACAGCCGCTCCGCGAGACCTGATCCCCGGCGCGGGACACGGGCCAAGCCCCGCTTCCCCGGAAACATCTCCGGGCGAACAGCCTTCCGCGACCAACGCCCGGGCGGAGAGCAGCGCCCGCCGATCCTGGATCAGCCCGGCCGCGAGCCTCTCCTGCCAAACGGCATCGGTGAGAGAGGGCCCGGTTTCGGACCAGCGCGCCGGGCGAGACAGAGCCCCGGCCGGGGGGCTGCCTCACCGGCGCGAAGGGCGGCGTTCACACGCGGGATGGGGGTCGGGCAGCCGATCAGCTCAAACGCAGCATCCGCCCCCATGCTGTGCACGGGGACGGTCGGCCGAAGCCTGCCGGTGTGTCATCCGGCCGGCGGCACCCCCGCCTCGGCCAGCACCGCCGCCTGCCGCGCGGCCAGCGCGTCGGTATCGAACCCCTCGATCAGTTCGTGGAACAGCCGGCTCCAGTTCAGTTCCGCACGCAGCCGCAGGAAGACCCCGCCCAGCCCGATCGCCGAACGGTCCATCAGCACGAATTCCCGCGGTGGCCGCACCCCGCCGGTGCGCTGCAGCCCGGCATGCACCTGCTCGGCGACGCTGCGGCCGAATTGCGGATCGTCATTCTCCTGGATCGGCCGCACCCGGTCCTGGGTCAGCGGTTCGTAGAGGAACCTCGCCCACAGGTTCAGCACGTCCATCTTGTCCTGCGACAGATCGACGAAACCCCACACCTGGTAGGCGTGGCGGGCCTTCTCGTCGTCGTGATCGCGCACCGCCTCGAACAGATCGATCACGCCGCGCACGAAGCGGGGCGGAAAGACGCGGATCGTGCCGTAATCCAGCAGATTGACCGTGCCCTCCGGCCGCACCTGGTAATTGCCGAGATGCGGATCGCCATGGATCACGCCGTAGCGGTAGAACGGCACGTACCAGGCGCGGAACAGCGCCTCGGCGATGCGGTTGCGCTCCTCCTGTGGCGGGTCTTCCTCCAGCCGGCGCATCAACGGCCGGCCTTCCAGCCAGGTCATGGTCAGCAGCCGGCTGGTGCAGAACTCCTCGATCGGCGCGGGCACGTGGACATCGGGGCTGTCCTTCAGCATCAGCCCGTACATTTTCATCTGCGCGGCCTCGCGCTTGTAGTCCAGCTCCTCGCGCAGGCGCTGCTGGAGTTCCTTGAAGATCTCCTCGTTCTGGATGGCATTGTCCATGCGGTGATACACCGCCATCGCCAGCTTCATCTGGCGCAGATCGGCTTCCACCGTGCTGGCCATGTCCGGGTATTGCAGCTTGCAGGCCACCTCGCGCCCATCATGCAGGCGGGCGCGGTGGACCTGGCCCAGGCTCGCCGCGGCCGAGGCCTCGTGGCCGAAATGGGCGAATTTGCGCTCCCAGTCCGGGCCGAGTTCGCTCGCCATGCGCCGGCGCACGAAGCTCCAGCCCATCGGCGGGGCGTTGGCCTGCAACTCGGCCAGTTGCGCGGCATATTCCGGCGGCAGCGCGTCGGGCACGGTGGAGAGGAACTGCGCCACCTTCATCAGCGGGCCCTTCAGCCCGCCGAGGGCGGTCTTCAGGTCCTCGGCATGGCCGGCGCGGTCGGTGCGGATGCCCAGCACCCGCTCCCCGGCCATGCGCGCGGCGATCCCGCCCATCGCGCCGGAGGTGCGGGCGAAGCGGCGCAGTTCGCCGAACAGGCTGGAACGGCCGGTATCCATGGACCCGTCGGCCATCAGGCGCCTGCTTCCAACTCGTCGATGAAGCCGGCGATGATATCGAGCCCCCGGGTCCAGAACGCCGGCTCGGACGCATCGAGGCCGAACGGCGCCAGCAATTCCTTGTGCCGCTTGGTGCCCCCGGCGCGCAGCATGTCCAGGTACTTGGCCTGGAAGCCCCGGTGCCCGTCCTGGAACACCGCATAGAGCGCGTTCACCAGGCAATCGCCGAAAGCATAGGCATAGACATAGAACGGGCTGTGCACGAAATGCGGGATATAGGCCCAGAAGGCGCGATACTCGGGGGTGAAGTCGAACACCGGCCCCAGGCTTTCGGTCTGCACCTGCATCCACAATTCGCCGATGCGTTCGGGTACCAGCTCGCCCTGGCGCCGCTCATCGTGCAGCAGGGTCTCGAACCGGTAGAACGCGGTCTGGCGGACCACCGTGTTCAGCATGTCCTCGACCTTGCCGGCCAGCATGATCCGCCGCCTTGCGGGGTCCGTCTCGGCATCGAGCAGGGCGCGGAAGGTCAGCATCTCGCCGAACACGCTCGCGGTCTCGGCGAGGGTGAGCGGCGTGCCGGACATCAGATAGCCCTGCCCGGCCGCCAGCACCTGGTGCACGCCATGGCCGAGCTCGTGCGCCAGCGTCATCACATCGCGGGTGCGGCCGTGATAGTTCATCAGGATATAGGGATGGGCGGATGGCACGGTCGGGTGGGCGAAGGCGCCGGAGGCCTTGCCGGGTCGCAGGCCGGCATCGATCCAGGGGCGGTCGAAGAAGCGGGCGCCGATCTCGGCCAGTTCCGGGCTGAACGCGCCATAGGCCCCCAGCACGCGGCTGCGCGCCTCCGACCAGGGGATGATCCGGTCGTCATCGCCGGGCAGCGGGGCGTTGCGGTCCCAGTGCTGCAGCCGGGGCAGGCCGAGCCATTTCGCCTTCAGCGCATAATAGCGGTGCGACAGGCGCGGATAGGCGGACACCACGGCGGAGACCAGCGCATCCACCACCTCGTCCTCGACCATGTTGGACCGGTTGCGGTAGCTGCCGGGACGCGGGTAGTGGCGCCACTCGTCGATGATCGCCTTGTCCTTGGCGAGCGTGTTGGTGGTGAGCGCGAACAGCCGGATATTGGCGCCGAACGCCGCGCCGATCGCCTCCCCGGCAGCCTGGCGGGCCGCCCGGTCGGGATCGGAGAGCTTGTTCAGCGCATCGCTCACGGTCAGCTGCGAATCGCCCAGCGGGATGCGCATGCCGGCGATGGTCTCGTCGAACAGCCGGCTCCACGCGGCGCGGCCGGTCACCTCCTTTTCGTGCAGCAGCTTCTCGAGCTCATCGGAGAGCTGATGGGGGCGGAACACCCGCAGGTCGCGCAGCCACGGCCGCCAGGCAGCGGCCGCCGGATCGGCGAGCTTCTGGTCCAGCACCGCCTCGTCCAGCCGGTTGAGCTCCAGGGTGAAGAACAGCAGATGACTGCTGATGGTGGTAACCCGCTCGCTCATCGACTGGTAGAAGCGGCCGATCTCCGGATCCGAGGAATCTCCCGCGAACCGCAGCTGGGCGTACGACATCAGCCGCCCGAGCACTTCGTCGATGCGCTGGAACTCCTCGAGCGAAGCGGCCAGCGCCCGGCCGGAGAGCTGCCCGAGTCTGCCGGCATAAGCCGCGGCGAAGGCGCGGGAGTCGGCCTCCGTCCGGGTCAGATCGGCCTCGATCTGCGGCGAGTCCTGGCCGGGGTAGAGATCGGCCAGGTCCCAGCTGGGCAGGTCCGGCACGGCGGCGGTGGCGCCATCGGGCGCCCGGACCGGCCCGGGCGAGGGCGCATGGCGGGGGGATCGGTCGGCATGGGGACCGTACTGGCGCATCCTGCGGCTCGTCCTATCGTGACTGCTGTCACCGGTATGTATGATCGGCGGAGGAGACGTCAAAGGGTTGTATCCAACGGTGGACGCCTATCCCGAGTGGCCCAACCTCGCGGCGATGCTGTTCGACCGCGCCGCCGCGTGGCCCGACCGGCCGATGCTGCGTGCGTTTCGCGCGGGAGGCTGGCAGAGCCTGTCCTGGGGCGGCTTCGCCCGGCAGGCCGCCGCGGCCGCCAGGGCCCTGCGCGCGTCCGGCGTCGCCGCCGGCGACCGGGTGGTGATCGTCAGCGACAACCGCCCCGAATTCCCGATCGCCGAGGCCGCGCTGATGGCGCTGCGCGCCGTGCCGGTGCCCGCCTATGTCACCAATACCGTGTCCGACCACGCCCATGTGCTGCGCGATTGCGGCGCGCAAGTGGCGATCGCCGCCACCCCTCTGCTGGCCCAGCGCCTGCTGGCGGCGGCTTCCGGCGGCCTCGATCTGCTGGTGGTGATGGACGACCCGCCAGAAGGGGCGCTGGCCTGGTCCGCCCTGGTCGCCGCCGACCGCCCGCCCGACGACATCGCCGCCGAGGCGCGGACCATCCCGGCCCGGGCGCTCGCCTGCCTGATCTATACTTCCGGCACGGGCGGTGCGCCCAAGGGGGTGATGCTGTCGCACCGCGCCATCCTGTCCAATTGCCGCGGCGCCTTCGAACTGCTGCGACCGCTGCGGCTGCGCGATGAGATCTACCTGTCCTTCCTGCCGCTCTCCCACGCCTTCGAACACACCGCCGGGCAGTTCTTCCTGCTGAGCATCGGCACCGAGATCGTCTATTCCCGCGGCGTCGAACATCTGGCGGCCGATATGGCGGTGATCCATCCCAGCATCATGACCATGGTGCCGCGGGTGCTGGAACTGATCCGCGCGCGGGTGCTCGCCCAGCTCGCGCGCGAGCCCGCCTGGCGACAGGCGCTGTTCCACCGCGCCCTCACCGCCGGCCTGAAGCGCGCCGAGGGCCGCCGCCTGTCACCGGTGGAAATGCTGGCCGATCCGCTGCTGGACCGGCTGGTGCGGGGCAAGCTGCTCGCGCGATTCGGCGGGCGGCTGCGCGCGGCGATGTGCGGGGGCGCGCGACTGGAGCCGGAAGTGGGACGGTTCTTCCTCGCCCTCGGTCTGAAGGTCATGCAGGGCTACGGCCAGACCGAGGCCGGCCCGGTGATCAGCGCCAACCCACCCGATGCCATCCGCATCGAGACGGTGGGCCGGGCGCTGGAGGGCGTGGCCCTGCGCATCGCCGGAGACGGCGAGATCCTGGTGGCGGGCGATCTGGTGATGGACGGCTACTGGGGCCAGACGGAAGCCACCGAGGCCGTGATCCAGGATGGCTGGCTGCACACCGGCGATGTGGGCGAACTGGACGCCGATGGGTATCTGACGATCACCGACCGCAAGAAGGACATCATCGTGCTGTCGGGCGGGGAGACGGTCTCGCCGGCGCGAATCGAGGGGATCCTGGTGGCCGAGCCCGAGATCGCCCAGGCGGTTGTGAGCGGCGAAGGCCAGGCGGGACTTAACGCGCTGGTGGTGGCGACGGAGGGGTGCAGCGCCGAGGCAGTAGCGCATGCCGTGACGCGGGCCAACCAACGCCTGTCGGTCACCGAACGAGTGCGCCGGCACGTGCTTGTGCCGCCCTTCACGCTGGAGAACGGGCTGCTGACACCGACGCAGAAGGTGCGGCGACTACAAGCTGTGCGGGCGCATGCGGAGAAGATCGAAGAGAAGCAAGGCCAGGGCTCCGCCCTGGACCCGCTGGGGCCGCGGGCCCCAGACCCCTTCTGAAAGACAGCCGCGCCGGGAGGTGATTGAGTTGTGTTGGGCTACCGAACCGCAGATGGCGGTATCATTGCAGTTTTGCAAGGGTTTTCAATCTTAGAACTAGTTTGTTCAGCGACAATATTTGCGCTCCGGTGACATCAAATAAGAAGATATAATGAAAAATTGTTTATACAAATGAAAAAC
>DAICZL010000701.1 GCA_027311165.1 bacterium | reverse complement strand
CCATGGCCGGGCTCGACCCGGCCAGCCGCGCACGAAGGAGCGGAGGCAGATGGCCGGCTCGACGGCCGGCCATGACGGGAAGGGGCGTGCCGGCCCGCGGCTTCATCCACGCAGGGTCGGTCCCACCAGCGGCAACTCAACGGAAGCCTGCCCCGACCGTTGCCGTCGTGGCCGGGCTTGATCCCATAGGCATCAGGATAAGCCCTGGTGCAGAGCAGCCAACTGTCGCTTTCGGGTTCGCTTGGGATCGGCGAGGAGGAGGTGTGTCCTGGGATCGGCGTGGGCGATGGCGTGCAGGTTGAGTGCTGAGAGGCCATGGATGACGGCATCGACCACCAGCTTGAACGTGCGCCAGCGTGAGCATCGTCCGTCGGCAGCCAGGTCCTCAGGGGGAAGATTCGAGGACATCGCGGCAGATGTCCTCGCTCACCAGCAGCACGATCAGGTGGGCGTACAGCCAACTGAGGCTGCCGCCCTTGGTTCGTGTGGGCAATCGATCGATATGCAGCAGCGATTTCAGTCGCTTGAAGGCCAGTTCGATCTGCCAGCGCAGGCGGTAGACGGCGACGATTTCCGCCGCCGGGATGTCCTGCGGCAAGGTGGTCGCCAGCACCATGAACCCGGCCGCGGTCAGACTGCGCGGATCGAACCGGTCCTGATGCTTGTTGGCGGTGCGCTTCAGCCTCAGGCGCGCGTCCGCGGCCTTCTCCGGCGGCAACGGCACGGCAATCAGGCGCAGCGCCAGCGGCCTGGGCTGCTGCGCCGTCCCGGTTTCCACCTGGACCGCCCATTCCTGCACGGAGGTGCCCGGCGAGAAGGTCTCCAACCGGGAGATCAGACGGAACGGGGCGCCGTCGGCATCGCACAGGGCCAGCGCCTTCCAGCCGACCCGGACGATGAAGTCCTGCGCTCGCTGGTCGGGGTGATCGAGATAGGCATGCAACGCCTTGGCCTTGGCGTAGCCGCGGTCCGCGATGCGCACCTCGCCCGCCGCCGGCGCGCCGCGAAGCAGCGATTCCGCGCCATGCCGGTCGGTGAGTTCCAGATGGCTGAAACCACCGCACCCGAGGTCATACACCCCGTGCAGGCGCCAGTCGGTGCCTTTGCTGCCAGGCTGGCTCAGGCTGCTGCCGTCGGCGATGCGCAGGCAGCGCCCCGACCACAGCAGCGCCCGCCCATCGGGCCGGCCGACCAGCAGCCGATGCAGGAGCGCACTCAGGAAATCGACGGAGCGGTGCAGCCGCTCATGCAGCGACTGCGCGGTCACCTCCGCCACCCCGGTCATGCGGGCCCAGGCCGCCGCGTCCTGCAGGCTCTTGCCGCCCGGTCCGTGCGCCAGGGCCAGCCGCAGCAGTGTCGCCCCGTCGGTGATGCCATCGCCACGGCGGCGGCAGACCGCCCCGGTGGCGCGGGCCAGTTCATCCAGGTCGATGTCGGCGGGAAGCCGGGTCGAGGTCTCGGACCAAGCGTCCCAAACAGAAGATGCTGTGCGCGGCATCTCCGCGATGAATCGTACCGCATCGCGTCGTGTCTAGAGGTTTTTTCTCCAGCCGGGGCTTATCCTGATGCCTATGGGGGTTGCCCCGGCAAGGCCGAGCGCCACCGCTCCGAGCGCCGCCCCGAGGGTCACTGTGAGGGCCGAGCGGCCCGGACGAAGTTTGCGCACGAGTTGGTCTTCCTTGTTCTGAAAACGCGACCGCGGTTCGGTGCTCCACGGAGCTGCCGCTTCGGGCCATTAGGCGGCTGTTGGCCGGGGCCGCAAGGCGGAAACGACCAAAAATTATCCTTCACTCCCTGGAATTGCCCATAATATATGCATTGAC
>DAICZL010000692.1 GCA_027311165.1 bacterium | reverse complement strand
GCCGCGGGCCGAAGCCTCGGGCTTCGGCGTGATGCATGTCGATGCGCAGGACCACATCCTGTCCTTCCTGGAAAAGCCCAAGGATCCGCCGGCGATGCCGGGGCGGCCGGACATGGCGCTGGCCAGCATGGGCATCTACGTGTTCAACACCAATTTCCTGTTCGATCTGCTGCGGCGCGACGCCGCCGATCCGAACTCCAGCCATGATTTCGGCAAGGACCTGATCCCGTACGTGGTCAAGCATGGCCGCGCGGTCGCCCATCATTTCGGCCGCTCCTGCGTGCGCTCCACCGCCGAGGCGGTCGCCTACTGGCGCGATGTGGACACGGTGGATGCCTATTGGTCGGCCAATATCGACCTGACCGACGTGGTGCCCGATCTCGATCTCTATGATCAGAACTGGCCGATCTGGACCTATGGCGAGATCACCCCGCCGGCCAAGTTCGTCCACGATGTCGCCGGCCGGCGTGGCCAGGCGATCTCCTCGCTGGTGTCGGGCGGCTGCATCGTCTCGGGCGCCTCGCTCAAGCGGTCGCTGCTGTTCACCGGGGTGCGCATCAACTCCTTCTCGCGCATCGAGAATGCGGTCGTCCTGCCCTATGTCGAGATCGCCCGTTCGGCCAGTCTGCGCAATGTGGTGGTCGATCGCGGCGTGAAGATCCCCGAGGGCCTGGTGGTGGGCGAAGACCCCGAACAGGATGCGAAGCGCTTCCGCCGCACCGAGCAGGGCATCTGTCTGATCACCCAGTCGATGATCGACCGGCTGGGCGGCTGAGCAGGATGCGGGAATGTCCCGACGCATCGGGCTCGGGGCCGCGCCCGCGGGGCGGGGCATGAGCACGCTCGACGCGCTCTCGGTCGCCTCGGAGATATTCCCCCTGGTCAAGACCGGCGGGCTCGCCGATGTCGTGGGCGCGCTGCCGGCCGCGCTGGCCGTCGAGGGCATCCGCCTGCGCACCCTGGTGCCCGGCTATCCGCCGGTCACCGGTGCGCTGGGCGGCGCCCGTGTCGTGCACGACTTCGCCGATCTGTATGGCGGGCCGGCGCGGCTGCTGGCAGGCGAGGCTTCGGGGCTCGATCTGCTGGTGCTCGACGCGCCGCATCTGTTCGCCCGCGCCGGCAACCCCTATGTCGCCTCCACCGGCCAGGACTGGCCGGACAACGCCTTCCGCTTCGCCGCCCTGGCCCGGGTCGCGGCCGATCTCGGCGCCGGGCTGCTGGCGGACTGGGTGCCGCGGATCCTGCACGCGCATGACTGGCAGGCGGGGCTGGCGCCGGCCTTCCTGCATTACGACGCGCTGGTCCGCCCCGGTTCGCGACCCCGGCCCGGCACCATCCTCACCGTCCACAACCTGGCCTTCCAGGGCCAGTTCCCGGCCGCGCTGCTGGGTGCGCTCGGCCTGCCGGACAGCGCCTTCACGACCGAGGGCGTCGAGTATTTCGGCAGCATCGGCTTCCTCAAGGCCGGGCTGCAGTTCGCCGACCGGATCACCACCGTCTCGCCGACCTACGCGCTCGAGATCCGTGGGCCGGAGGCCGGCATGGGGCTCGACGGGCTGTTGCGGGCGCGGGCGGGGGCGCTGTCGGGCATCCTCAACGGGCTTGATGTCGCGGTCTGGGATCCGGCAACGGATCCGCTGCTGCCCGCGCGCTACGATGCGGCGAGCCTCGCCGGAAGGGCGGCCAACAAGGCGGCGCTGCAGGCCCGCTTCGGCCTCGCCGCCGATCCCGCGGCCCCGCTGTTCGGCGTGGTCAGCCGGCTGTCCTGGCAGAAGGGGCTCGATCTGCTGCTGGCCGCCGTGCCGGCGCTGCTCGGCGCCGGCGCGCAGCTGGCGGTGCTCGGAACCGGCGAACGGGCGCTCGAAGCCGGCTTCCTGGCCGGGGCTGCCGCCCATCCGGGGCGCATCGGCGCGGTGATCGGCTATAACGAGGGGCTGGCGCATCTGCTGCAGGCCGGCGCCGATGCGCTGCTGGTGCCCTCGCGCTTCGAACCCTGCGGCCTGACCCAGCTTTCCGCCCTGCGCTATGGCGCGGTGCCGGTGGTGGCGCGCGTCGGCGGCCTGGCCGACAGCGTGATCGATGCCAACGAGATGGCGCTCGCCGCCGGCGTCGCCACGGGCCTCCAGTTCGCCCCGGTCAGCCTGGAGATGCTGGAACTGGCGATCCGCCGCGCCGTGCAGCTGTATCGCGATCCGGATGTCTGGCAGGGCATGCAGCGCAGCGGCATGGCGGCCGATGTGTCCTGGCGGCTGCCGGCGAAGCACTATGCGGCGCTGTATCGCGACCTGGCCGCCGCGACAAGCCCGACCCCAGCAGCGGAGCCCCGCGCATGATCAAGACCGTTGCCACCACGCCCTTCGAGGGCCAGCGGCCGGGCACGTCCGGCCTGCGCAAGAAGGTGCCGGTGTTCCAGACCCCGCATTATGTCGAGAACTTCGTCCAGTCGGTCTTCGACAGCCTGGCGGGCTTCGCCGGCAAGACGCTGGTGCTGGGCGGCGATGGCCGTTATTTCAACCGCGAGACGGTGCAGACCGTACTGAAGATGGCCGCCGCCAGCGGCTTCGGCCGGGTGGTGGTCGGGCAGGGCGGCATCCTGTCCACCCCGGCCGCGTCCCACGTGATCCGCAAGCGCGGCGCCTTCGGCGGGCTGATCCTGTCGGCCAGCCACAACCCGGGCGGGCCCGACGGTGATTTCGGCATCAAATACAATATCGGCAATGGCGGGCCCGCGCCCGAGGCGATCACCGAGGCGATCTTCGCCCACACCAGATCGATCCGCGAGTACCGCATCGCCGAGGCGCCCGACTGCGACCTCGACCGGCTGGGCGAGACGTCGCTTGCCGGCATGGTCGTGGAGGTGATCGATCCGGTCGCCGATTACCAGGCGCTGATGGAGACCCTGTTCGACTTCACCGCCATCCGCGCGCTGTTCGCCGGCGGCTTCACCATGCGCTTCGATGCGATGTCGGCGGTCACCGGTCCCTACGCCCACGCCATCCTGGAGGGCGCGCTGGGCGCCGCCCCCGGGACGGTGATGAATGGCACGCCGCTGCCCGATTTCGGTGGCCACCACCCCGATCCGAATCTGGTCCACGCGAAGCATCTTTACGACCTGGCGATGTCGGAGGCCGCGCCCGATCTGTGCGCGGCTTCCGACGGCGATGGCGACCGCAACCTGATCATCGGCCGCGGCCAGTTCGTCACCCCCTCCGACAGCGTGGCGATGCTGGCCGCCAACGCCCATCTGGCGCCTGGCTACGCCGCCGGGCTCGCCGGCATCGCCCGCTCGATGCCGACCAGCGCCGCCGCCGACCGGGTCGCCCAGGCGCTCGGCATCGCCAGCTTCGAGACCCCCACGGGCTGGAAGTTCTTCGGCAACCTGCTCGATGCCGGGCTCGCGACCATCTGCGGGGAGGAGAGCGCCGGCACCGGATCGAATCATGTGCGCGAGAAGGACGGGCTGTGGGCGGTGCTGCTGTGGCTGAACATCCTGGCGGTACGCAAGCAGAGCGTGGCCGAGATCGTGCGCGAGCACTGGGCGCGCTACGGCCGCAACTACTATTCCCGCCACGATTACGAGGAAGTGCCTGCGGACGGCGCCAATGCGCTGATGCAGGCGCTGCGTGACGGGCTGGCCGCGCTGGTCGGCCGGCACGCCATCGTGGCGGCGGACGATTTCGCCTATCACGATCCGGTCGATGGCTCGTTGTCCGAACACCAGGGCATCCGGGTGCTGTTCGGCGATGGCGCGCGCATCGTCTATCGCCTGTCCGGCACCGGCACCGCGGGGGCGACGCTGCGGGTCTATCTCGAGCGCTACGAGCCCGACCCGTCGCAGCACGCGATCGACACGCAGGCGGCGCTGGCGAAGCTGATCGTGCTGGCGGAGGAACTGGCGGGGATCGCGAGGCACACCGGACGCTCGGCGCCCAGCGTGATCACGTGAGGTTGCGTTCGGATGACCAGGGGCTTCGCCCCCGACGGAGCCTGAGGGGCGGAGCCTTCCGGCCTTGCTGACCGAAGGCGCGCCCGACCCGATCGGCCTGACCCTCGATGACACCGGCGCCAACATCGCGGTGTTCTCCGCCAACGCCACGGCGATCGAGCTTTGCCTGTTCGACGAGGCCGGTGGCGCGAGCTACCGCCTGCCCGCCCGCACCGGCGATGTCTTCCATGGCCATCTCGCGGGCCTGCGCGAGGGCCAGCGCTACGGCCTGCGCGCCCACGGCCCCTTCGATCCGTCCCGGGGCCACCGCTTCAATCCGGCGAAGCTGCTGGTCGATCCCTACGCGCTGGAACTCGACGGCCCGTTCCGCCTGCATCCGGCGATGCTGGCCCAGGATGGGACCGACAGCGCGCCGTTCATGCCCAAGGCGATCGCGACCCGTCGCGCCGCGATCCCTGGCACCGGGCGGCTGCGCATCCCCTGGGCCGACACCATCCTCTACGAACTGCATGTGCGCGGCTTCAGCCGGCGGCATCCGGAGATCCCGGAGGCGATCCGCGGCACCTTCGCGGCCCTCGCCCATCCGGCGGCGATCCGCCACCTGCGCGGCCTCGGCATCACCACGGTGGAATTGCTGCCGGTCGCCGCCTGGATGGACGAGCGCCAGCTGGTCGCCGCCGGCCTGTCCAACTACTGGGGCTACAACCCGGTGGCCTTCATGGCCCCCGATCCGCGCCTGGCGCCGGGCGGCTGGGAGGAGGTGCGCGCCGGCGTCGATGCGCTGCAATCGGCGGGGCTGGAGGTGATCCTGGACGTGGTGTTCAACCACACCGGGGAAGGCGACGCGCAGGGCCCCACGCTCAGCCTGCGCGGGCTCGACAATGCCAGTTATTTCCGGCTGGACAACGAACGCCGCTATGTCGATGACAGCGGCTGCGGCAATACGCTGGCCCTCGACCGCCCGGCGAGCGTGCGGCTGGTGATGGACGCGCTGCGCGCCTGGGCGAGCCTGGCGGGCGTGGACGGGTTCCGCTTCGATCTCGCCCCGGTGCTGGGGCGGCGGGCGGAGGGGTTCGACCCGGCGGCGCCGCTGCTCGCCGCGATCGCCCAGGACCCGCTGCTGCGGGGCCTGAAGCTGATCGCCGAGCCCTGGGACATCGGTCCCGGCGGCTACCAGCTTGGCGCCTTCCCCGCGCTCTGGGGCGAATGGAACGACCAGTTCCGCGACACGCTGCGCCGGTTCTGGCGCGGCGATGGCGGCCTCACCGGCGAACTCGCCACCCGGTTCGCGGGCTCGGCCGACCGGTTCGGCCCCCATCGGCGGCCCAGCCGCAGCATCAATTTCATCACCGCCCATGACGGTTTCACCCTGGCCGATCTGGTCAGCTACGAGGCCAAGCACAACGAGGCGAATGCCGAGCACAACCGCGACGGCACCGACGCCAATTTCTCCTGGAACGGCGGCGCCGAGGGCCCGACCGAGGATCCCGCGATCCTCGCCGCCCGGCGGGCCGATCAGCGCGCCCTGCTGGCCAGCCTGCTGCTGGCGCGCGGCAGCCCGATGCTGTCGATGGGCGCGGAGTTCGGCCAGTCTCAGCTGGGCAACAACAATGCCTATGCGCAGGACAACCCGCTCTCCTGGCTCGACTGGGACGGCGCCGATGCCACGCTGGCGGATTTCGTCCATCGCCTGACCGCGCTGCGCAGGCGCCATACGGCGCTGTCGGCCGACCGGTTCCTGACCGGCGCGGAGCTCGCGCCCGGCGGCCCGGCGCCAGGAAGCATGGCGCCAGGAGGCCCGGCGCCAGGAGGCACGGCCGATGTGGTCTGGCTGCGTCCGGACGGTCGGGCGATGCAGGAGCAGGACTGGCGCAATCCCGCCGCCCGCACCCTGATCGCGGCGCTCGCCGCACCGGATGGGGAGGGGGTGGACCGGGTGCTGGTGGTGCTGCATGCCGGGCGCGAGACGCTGGAGGTGGCGCTGCCGGACGCGCCGGCGGGGCAGGGCTGGCAGAGGCTGGCCGACAGCGCCGCGCCCGATGCGGCGGAGCGCTGGTTCGATCCCGCCGAGACGCTCGCCGTTCCGCCACGCGCCGTGGTGGTGCTGGCCAAGGCCGGCGAACCGGCCGGGGCGCCGGCACGTACGGTGGCCCCGGCGCTGCTGGCGCTTTTGGCGAAGGCCGCCGGCATCGCGCCCGACTGGTCCGATGTCAGCAGCCGCCATTTCACCGTGAGCGAGGGCACGACGCGGGCGCTGCTGGCGGCGATGCACCTGCCGGCCGAGACCTCCGCCCAGGCGCGCGCGGCGCTCGGCTTCCTCGCCGATCAGCGCGAGCGCCGGGCGGTGCCGCAGGCGCTGGTGGTGCGCCACGGCGAACCGGCCCGGCTGCGCCTGCCCGCCAGCGCGGGGATGCTGGTGATCGCCGACCGGGACGGACGCCAGCACAGGGTGCCGATCGACCCGGCCGGCGCCGCGCCGGTCCGCACCGCGGACGGGCGGGAGATCGCCTGCGTGACCCTGGCGCTGCCCGACCTGCCGACCGGCCGCTATCTTGCCTGCCGCGAGGACCGGCCGGAGATCGTCTGCCATCTGGCGGTCGCCCCGGCGCGCTGCCATCTGCTGGCGGAGCTGGCGGCGGGGGTGCGCCGCTTCGGCCTGGCGGCGCATCTCTACGCGCTGCGCCGGCGCGGCGATCAGGGCATCGGCGATTTCACCACGCTGGGCGCGTTCGGCCGCCGCGCCGGCCAGGCGGGCGCGGCGCTGCTGGGGCTGAACACGCTGCACGCGCTGTTCCCGGCCGAGCGGG
>DAICZL010000685.1 GCA_027311165.1 bacterium | reverse complement strand
ACTTCCGGGAGGGGCATTCCGCGTCAAGGACCTCCACAGCTCCAACGGAACCTTCGTCAACGGCCGGCGCGTCACGGAGCTGCAGCTCCGCGACGGCGACGAGGTTCGGCTCGGGGCCACCCGGTTGCATTTCCGGGTTGGTGCGGGTCCCGCCCCGGTGGCGGAGCGGGGATGCGGATCGCGGTGAGCCCGTCGCGCCGGCTTTCCTCTTCCCGCCGGGCCGCGTCAAGACCGCCCTCGCGGCGTCCGGCCTGCCCGCGCTGTCGCCGGGCCTTGCTGCGTCGCGGAACCGGCACGGCTTGATCTGGACGTTCCGCTCCGGTAGGGCCAGAATGCGAAGAGCGGGCTCAGGGGGTCCGCCCCGATAAGCAAAGCAGGATGGATCGGCCGATGCAGCGATGGATGCGGCGCCTTGACGCGCGAGGACGGGTCGCGCGGGGGTGGGTTGTGACGGCATTGGCGATCGGAAGGGTCGCGGCCGGGTTCGCCGTGGCCGGGCTGGCCGCGGCCTGGCTGGCTGCGGCTCTGGCCCCCGCCTCGGCCGCACAGCCGCAGCCCTGGCAGATGGGCATGCAGCCGGCGGCGAGCCCGGTGCAGGCGGCGATCGAGAGTCTGCATGGTCTGGTGCTGGTGATCATCACCGTCATCACCCTGCTGGTGGCGACGCTGCTGGGGGTGGTGATCTTCCGGTTCAGCCGCAAGCGCAATCCCACGCCCAGCCGCACCAGCCACAACACATTGCTGGAAGTGGCCTGGACGGTGGTGCCGGTGCTGATCCTGGTGGTGATCGCCATCCCGTCCTTCCGGCTGATCTATTACGAGGACCGCACCCGTGATGCCGACATCACGATCAAGGTGACCGGGCATCAATGGTATTGGGAATACACCTACCCCGATCAGGGCGGGATGCATTTCGAGAGCTATGTGCTGACCGATGACCAGCTGAAGCCCGGGCAGCTGCGGCTGTTGGACGTGGACAACCAGCTGGTGGTGCCGGCCGGCAAGAATGTGCGCGTGCTGACCACGAGCGGTGACGTGATCCACAGTTTCTTCATCCCGAGCCTCGGGGTGCAGCGCTATGCCATTCCCGGCCGCACGATCGAGACCTGGTTCCGCGCCGATGAGCCGGGCACATATTATGGCGAATGCAACCAGATCTGCGGCACCAACCACAGTGCCATGCCGATCTCGGTACGGGCGCTGCCGGAGGCGGAGTTCAATGCCTGGGTGGTGCAGGCCAAGACCAAGTTCGCTGCCGATCCGTCCGGGGCGACCCGGCTTGCCGCCGCTGCGCAGCCGGCGCAGTGACTGAGTTTCGTGATCCGCCCGGATCGGTCCTGAAGGAGCATCGATGATGTCCGCCTATACCAGCGATCATGCCCATGCCCATGACGGGCATCACGACCACAAGCCGGGGTTTGTGGCGCGCTGGCTGTTCAGCACCAACCACAAGGATATCGGCACGCTTTATCTGCTGTTCGCGGTGTTCTCCGGCCTGTATGGCGGGGTGCTGTCGATCATCATGCGGATGCAGCTGCAGAGCCCCGGCAGCCATTTGGTCGCGGACGGTCAGTCCTGGAACGCGATCATCACCGCGCATGGGCTGATCATGATCTTCTTCACGGTCATGCCGGCGATGATCGGTGGGTTCGGCAACTGGTTCGTGCCGCTGATGATCGGCGCGCCGGACATGGCGTTCCCGCGGCTCAACAACATCAGCTTCTGGCTGCTGGTGCCGGCGCTGGCGCTGATCACCGCCGGGCTGTTCTCCGGCATGGGCTCGGGGGTTGGCTGGACGCTGTATCCGCCGCTGTCGAGCAGCACTTTCCAAAGCGGTCCGGCGGTCGATTTCACGTTGTTCGCGCTGCATCTGGCGGGGTTGAGCTCGCTGCTGGGGGCTATCAACTTCATCACCACGATCTTCAACATGCGCGCGCCGGGGATGACCCTGCACAAGATGCCGCTGTTCGTCTGGTCGATGCTGGTGACCGCGTTCCTGCTGCTGCTGGCGGTGCCGGTGCTGGCGGGTGCGATCACCATGCTGATCACCGACCGCAATTTCGGCACCGCGTTCTTCGATCCGGCCGGCGGCGGCGATCCGGTGCTGTTCCAGCACCTGTTCTGGTTCTTCGGCCATCCGGAAGTCTACATCATGATCCTGCCGGGCTTCGGCATGATCAGCCACATCGTCTCGACGTTCAGCCGTAAGCCGGTGTTCGGCTATCTGGGCATGGCCTATGCCATGGTGGCGATCGGCGTCGTGGGCTTCGTGGTCTGGGCGCACCACATGTTCGTCTCCGGCATGGATGTCGATACCCGCGCCTATTTAATGGCAGCGACCCTGGTGATTGCGGTGCCGAGGGGAATCAAGAGCTTCTCCTGGATCGCCACGATGTGGGGCGGATCGATCGAGATGAAGGTGCCGATGCTGTGGGCGGTGGGGTTCATCTTCCTGTTCACGGTGGGCGGTGTGACCGGCGTCGTGCTGGCCAATGCCAGCCTGGACCAGGTGCTGCACAACACCTACTACGTGATCGCGCATTTCCACTACGTGCTGTCGCTGGGCGCCGTGTTCTCGATCTTCGCCGGCTTCTACTACTGGATCGGCAAGATGTCGGGGCATCAGTATCCGGAATTCTGGGGCAAGGTGCATTTCTGGATGAGCTTCATCGGGGTCAATCTGACCTTCTTCCCGATGCACTTCCTGGGTCTGGCCGGCATGCCGCGCCGCTATCCGGACTACCCTCAGGCCTTCGCCGGCTGGAACTACGTCGCGTCGCTGGGCTCGTATATCTCGGGCGCGTCGGTGCTGGTGTTCCTGTATGTGTGCTACCGTACCTTCACGTCGAAGGAGCATGTGGCCGACAATTACTGGGGCGAGGGCGCGACGACTCTGGAATGGACCGTGAGCTCGCCGCCGCCCTTCCATACGTTCGAGGAACTGCCGAGGATCGTCTGAACTCATGAGCGAACCGGCCGTTCCGGTGGCGGCACCCCTCGCCGAGGCATTCCTGCCCGGCGAGTCGGTGCTGGCCGACTGGGTTATCCTGCTCAAGCCCAGGGTGCTTACCCTGGTCGTGTTCACCGGCCTGATCGGGATGCTGGTGGCGCCGGGCCATCTGCATCCGGTGCTGGCGCTGGCCGCGATCCTGTCGATCACGGTCGCCGCCGGCGCGGCCGGGGCGATCAACATGTGGTACGATCGCGACATCGATGCGGTCATGCGCCGCACCCGGTCCCGCCCGGTTCCCGCCGGACGGATCGCCGCGGACGAGGCGCTGGCCTTCGGGGTCACCCTGGCGGCGGCTTCGGTCATCGTCATGGGGCTCGCGACCAACCTGGTCGCGGCGGCGCTGCTCGCGCTGTCGATCGGCTTTTATGTGTTCGTCTACACGGTCTGGCTGAAGCGCCGGACGCCGCAGAACATCGTGATCGGCGGCGCGGCGGGCGCTTTCCCGCCGCTGATCGGCTGGGCGGCGGCGACCGGATCGGTCAGTGCCGTGCCGCTGGTGCTGTTTGCGATCATCTTCTTCTGGACCCCGCCGCATTTCTGGACCCTGGCGCTGTTTGCCAATGCCGACTACCAGCGCGCCGGTGTACCGATGCTGCCGGTGGTGGCAGGCGGGCGGGAAACCCGGCGGCAGATCATGCTCTACACCCTTGTGCTGGTACCGCTGTCGCTGGCGCCCTGGGCGATGGGATTCTCGGGCCCGGTCTATGGTCTGGCGGCGCTGGCGCTGGGCGGGGCCTTCCTTTGGCACGCGCTGCGGGTGCTGCGCGATCGCCAGGACGCGGCCGGCACCAGCCTGACCGGCGATGCCCCGGCGAAGGCGGCGTTCCGCTATTCCATCCTGTATCTGTTCGTGCTGTTCGGCGCGCTCGCGGTCGATCGGCTGGTGGGATGAGCATGGCGGAACCGGCCCCACCGGCCAGGCCGACGACGCAGCCGCCAGAAGCGCCGATCGCGGCGACCGGAAAACCCATCGAGATGCTCTCGCGTGCCGACAGCCAGCGGCTGGAACAGCGCCGGCGCGGCCGCAACTGGGCGATACTGGCGGTGCTGGCCGGGGTGATCGTGCTGTTCTACGCGATCACCATAGTGAAGATGCATCGATGAGACCCGGCAATACCCTGGTCGCGGCGGCGCTGGGGGCGGTGGTGGTCGGCATGGTGGGGCTGTCCTTCGCCTCGGTGCCGCTGTACCGTCTGTTCTGCGCCGCCACCGGCTATGGCGGCACGCCCCAGATCGGCGGCGCCGCCCCCGCGGCCTCGGCCGCCCGCATCACCGTCCGGTTCAACGCCAATACCAACCCCAACCTGCCCTGGCAGTTCCGCCCCGATCAGGAGGCGGTCACGCTGCCGCTCGGCGAGGAACAGGCCGCGTTCTATTCCGCCCGCAATCTGGCGGGCACGGCGGTCACCGGGGTCGCCACCTACAACGTCACGCCCGAGAAGGCGGCGGTATATTTCCACAAGACCGCCTGTTTCTGCTTCAACCAGCAGACCCTCGCCCCGGGCCAGAGCGCACAATTCCCGCTGAGCTTCTGGGTCGATCCGGCGATCTCGCAGAACCCGGCGACCCGGGACGTGACCACCATCACCCTGTCCTACACATTCTTCCGCTCGCTCGATGATGCCGATCTCAGCAAGGCGGGGCCGCATGTCGGCCCGCGCGCGGATCTGGGCCAGTAAGACCAGGGCTCCGCCCAGGACCCGCCGGAGCCTGAGCCCCGGCCCCCTGTCGCTGGGGGGCGCCCACCAGGCACGGGGGTCCCGGGCAAACCGCCGGCCTTCCTCATGGAGAGCCGCTGTCCCTGCCGGGCGGTGACCATGCGCCCGGCGATGGGCGGCGGTTTTCCTCCTTGAACCGCCGGCCGTTTCGGCGATGATGCTTCCCACCGTGCCGGGGCGGCTTCCCCGGCGGTTTACCGATGGATCCGGCATGAGCAGCGACGCGCACGGCGCCACCCTTCCCGCCAGTTCTGGCCTGAAGCAACCCTATCATCTGGTCGATCCCAGCCCCTGGCCCATAACGGGGGCGCTCGGCGGCGGGATGACGCTGCTCGGCATCATCTTCGTGGCCCATTACGGCAACTACGTGCTGCTGGCGCTCGGTCTCGCCACGGTGCTGGCCGTGATGTTCTTCTGGTGGCGCGACGTGGTGCGGGAAAGCCGCGCGCCCGGGCTGCACACGCCGATCGTGCGGCTGGGGCTGCGCTACGGCATGATGCTGTTCATCGCCAGCGAGGTGATGTTCTTCGTCGGCTTCTTCTGGGCCTTCTTCCACTTCGCCCTGTACCCGATCCATGTGCTGGGGGCGGCGCAGGCGACCTGGCCGCCGCCGGGGGTGCACACGTTCGATCCGTTCCATCTGCCGTTGCTCAACACGATGATCCTGCTGCTCTCGGGCACCACCGTCACCTGGGCGCATCACTGCCTGATCGAGGGCAACCGCCGCGGCCTGATGCTCGGGCTCGGCCTCACGGTGCTGCTCGGCCTGTCCTTCACCTGCTTCCAGGCGCTGGAATATTCGGATGCGCCGTTCCACTTCACCGGCGGGGTCTATCCCTCGGTGTTCTTCCTGGCGACCGGGTTCCACGGTTTCCACGTGATCATCGGCACCAGCTTCCTGCTGGTCTGCTGGTTCCGCGCCAGGGACGGCCAGTTCAGCCCCAGCCGGCATTTCGGCTTCGAGGCGGCCGCCTGGTACTGGCACTTCGTCGACGTGGTCTGGCTGTTCCTGTTCGTCTGCGTCTACTGGTGGGGTGCCGGTCCGCCGCCGGTGAACTGATGGCGGAGACCTCGGTCCTGCGGGCGGCGCTGCTGTGCCGCTGCCCGCGCTGCGGCGAGGGTGCCCTTTATCGCGGCCTGCTCTCGGTCCGGGCCACCTGCCCGGTCTGCGGTCTCGATCTTTCGGGCGTCGATACTGGCGATGGCGCCGCGGTCGGGGTGATCCTGGTGCTCGGGGCGGTGGTCGTGGCGCTCGCCTTCTGGGTGGAGTTCCGCTTCGCCCCGCCGCTCTGGGTGCACGCGGTGCTGTGGCCGGTGGTGACGCTGCCGCTGGCGGTGCTGATGATGCGCCCTGCCAAGGCCGCCCTGGTGGCGCTGCAATACCGCCACCGTGGCAGCGAGATGGGCGGCTGAGCCAGGGCAGCATGGCCCCCGCCCCGTCGCGCCGGCGGCGCCTGCTCTGGCCCGCGGTCAGCACCGTGCTCGCGTTGCTGGTGCTGCTCGGTCTTGGCGCCTGGCAGTTGCGCCGGCTCGCCTGGAAGCAGGGGCTGCTCGCCGAGATCGACCGCGCCGAGGCCGCCCCGCCGGTCCCGTTGCCGCAAGCCCCTGCGCCCTTCGCCAAGGTGGAGGCCAGCGGGTCGCTGCTGGCGGATCACCAGGCGCGGTACGGGGCGGAGGTGCGCGACACGCCCGCCGGTGCCGTGATGGGCGCGCAGTCGATCGCGCCGCTGCGGCTGGACGACGGCAGGATCGTGCTGGTGGACCGGGGTTTCGTGCCGGCCGGCGTTCCTGATCCGGCGCCGGCCGGCAGGGTGCGAATCGCGGCCTATGTCCGCCCGGCCGACCACCCCGGCTGGTTCAGCGCCCCCGATGATCCCGCCGGCCGGCGCTTCTACACGCTCGATCCGGCGGCGATCGGTGCGGCGCTCGGTCTGGCGCAGGTCGCGCCGTTCACGCTGGTGGCGCTCGGCGACCCGCAAGCTGGCACCTATCCCGATCCGGCCCGCCATCTGCCGCGCCCACCCAACGACCATCTGAACTACGCGCTCACCTGGTTCGGCCTGGCGCTGGCGCTGCTGGTGGTCTTCGCCGCCTATTCCCGCAAGGTGCTCCGATCATGACCGCCACCGCCTATGACCATCTGGCCGCCCGCTTCGCCCGCATCGCCACCATCGGCGAGGCGTCGGCGATGCTGGGCTGGGACGCCGCGGCGATGATGCCCCCGGGCGGCGCGGCCGCGCGCGGCGACCAGCTCGCCGTGCTGGCCGGGCTCGCCCATGAAATGCTGATCGCGCCCGAGATGGCGGTGGCGCTGGAAGCCGCCGATCCCGGCCCCGATCCGTGGCGGGTGGCCAATCTGGCGCTGATGCGCCACGCCCATCGCCGCGCGACCGCGCTGCCGCCCGATCTGGTCGAGGCCCAGGCGCGGGCCAATTCGGCCTGCGAGAAGGTCTGGCGCGAGGCCCGGCGCACCGCCGATTTCGCCCTGGTGCGCCCGTATCTGGCAGAAGTGGTGGGGCTGGTGCGGCAGGCCGCCGCGGCGCTGGCCCCGGCACTCGGGCTGTCGCCCTACGACGCGCTGATGGACGGATTCCAGCGCGGCATCGGCGCGGAAGACGTGGCCCCGGTGTTCGCCGCCTACGAGGCATTCCTGACCGAGGCGCTGCCGCGCGCCGAGCAGCGCCAGGCGGCGGGGCCGGCGCCGCTGCGCCCACAGGGACCATTCCCCGCGGCGGCGCAGGAGGCACTGTGCCGGCGGCTGTCGGCGCGCGCCGGGCTCGATGACCGCCACGCCCGGCTCGACCGTTCGGCGCATCCGTTCTGCGGCGGCACGCCCACCGATATCCGCATCACCACCCGCTATGACGAGGCGGATTTCGCCCAGAGCCTGCTCGGCGTGCTGCACGAAACCGGGCACGCGCTGTATGAGCGCGGGCTGCCGGAGGAATGGCGCCGCCAGCCGGTGGGCGAGGCGGCGGGAATGGCGGCGCATGAGAGCCAGTCCCTGATCGTCGAGATGCAGGCCTGCCGGTCGGATGCGTATCTGTCCTGGCTGGGCCCCGAACTGCGCGCCACCTTCGGCGGTGACGAGGCCGCCTATGCGCCGGCCAATCTGGCGCGGCTGTGGCGGCGGATCGGGCGCGGGTTCATCCGCGTGGAAGCCGACGAGATGACCTATCCCGCGCATGTCATCCTGCGGTTCCGGCTGGAACGGGCGCTGGTGTCGGGGGATCTCGCGGTGGCCGATCTGCCGGGGGCGTGGAACGAGGCGATGGCGGCGGCGCTGGGCATCACCCCCCCCGACGACGCCCAGGGCTGCCTGCAGGACATCCATTGGTACGATGGCGCGTTCGGCTATTTCCCCAGCTATACGCTGGGGGCGATGGCGGCGGCCCAGCTGATGGCGGCGGCGCGGCGGGAGGTGTCGGGGCTGGATGCGGCGCTGGGCCAGGGCGATCTGGCGCCGCTGCTGGGCTGGCTGCGGTCCCGGCTGCACGCGCAGGGCAGCCGGCTGGGGTTCAACGACCTGCTGCGCGCGGCGACCGGCAAGCCGCTCGATCCCGGCGATTTCCAGGCCCATCTGCGCGCGCGCTATCTGGGGGAATGATACCGGCCCGTTCCGGCATCGATCCGTCGCAAGCGCCACAGGCCGGGCCGTGTCCGATTGGCGCTGAGATGAGGCGAGGCGAAGGCTCTGCCCCCTTGGCCGATTGGGGCCAGCGGTTACCGGACCCGCGTTCGCCGGACATTCCTCATTCGAGGTCCGGAGGCCTGGCCCCTGGCGGGTTCCGGGTGGCAGCGCCCGGTCTGGGTTCCTTCATGCGGCGATGTCAGTGCCGGCCGGTCTTATTTCAGCTCGATCTTCGCCTGCAGCCCGGTGCTGAGCGAGGTACCGCCATTGCCGGTCATCGACTCGAAGCTGATGGTATCCCCTGCGGCGACGTCGATTTGAAACGAGAACGTCTCTTTCTGTTGATACGTGGACATCGTGTACGCCCCGAGCACGGTCCCGTTATGCAGCACCGCCACTTCGTGCGCACCCTCGTCCGTGGCGACCCCCAGGAAATTACCGGTAATGTGGGCCGTTCCGGGCGTGGGCGCCGTCCACTGGAACGCGACATTCGCGATTCCAGTCGGATCGAAATCGAGATAAAGTGGCGGCAGTACGACGTCGGCATATTGAATCGTCGTGCCGGTCTTGTTGGCTTCGGCTGCCGCGACCTCGAGACCGGAACCCCCGTTTGTCCAGCAATAATCCTTGGTGATGCCGTTGCACATCTTGACCTTGGTGGTCAGCAACGCGCCGGCCACAACGTAGCTCCATTGCCCATGCGGGTTTTGCTTGATGCTGTACTGTTTGAACGCATCGTATGTCTGAGCGTCTGCCGGTCTGGAATAGAAACAAAAGCCGCTCAGAAGCATAGTTGCTATGACAAGATGACGACTCTGCACGACGAACCTCCCGGATACGAAAAATCTTCGAAATAAATACCAGCCACCATTGCCTTTTGGTGGTCGTTACCTGTTCACGTTTCCGATAGGATCGGGGAGCCGAGAACAGCGCCTCGCCAGGTGCGCGGGCGCCCGGCGGGGAGTCGGGGCGCGGTGGACGCACCGGCCTTGCCCTCTGCCCATTGGGGCTCCGGTCCCAGACTCCTTCCGTTGTGGGGTACCCCCCGCCCCCGGGGGATCCCCAGGGAACGCGGGCCCCAATGGGCCGTGGGGAACCGCCGGTCACTGG
>DAICZL010000684.1 GCA_027311165.1 bacterium | reverse complement strand
GCCGCTGCCCGCCTGCCGCCCGGGCTGCAGGCGCGTGCGCTGCGCAAGAACCTGTTCTACGGCGCCGCCATCGACCACGGGGTGCTGACCTCCGATCCGGCCTTCATGGCGCGGGTGCCCGCCGAGTGCGGCATGGTGGTCTCCGAAGCCAGCTTCAAATGGGCGGAGCTCCACCCCGCCCCCGATACTTTCGATTTCCGGCAGGCCGAGGCGCTGCTGGCCTTCGCCGCCCGCCACCAGCTGCGCACCCGCGGCCATGCGCTGGTCTGGCACCAGGCCAATCCCGCCTGGCTGGAGCAGAGCCTGCGGCCGGACAACGCCGAACGCATCCTCAACGCCCATATCGCCCGTGTGGCCGGACATTTCCGCCACCGCCTGATGCATTGGGACGTGGTGAACGAGGCGATCGACCCCGCCGCCGGCCGCAAGGACGGGCTGCGCGACACGCTGTGGCTGCGCGCGCTGGGGCCGCGTTATCTCGACATCGCCTTCCAGGCCTGCGCCGCGGCCGACCCGATGGCGCTGCGGGTGCTGAACGACTACGGGCTGGACTACGCCGCCCCCGACCAGGACCGCCGCCGCGGCGCCCTGCTCGATCTGCTGGCCGGAATGCTCGCCCGCGGTGTGCCGGTGCAGGCGGTGGGCACCCAGGCCCATCTGGAGGGGGTCCGCCGCGACCTCGATCCACGGGTGCTGGAACGGTTCTGCGCCGATGTCGCCTCGCTCGGCCTGAAGCTGCTGATCACCGAGATGGATGTGCGCGACAACGGCCTGCCGGCGGAAATCGAGACCCGCGATGCCGAAGTGGCGGCCCATGGCCGGGCCTATCTGGAACCGATGCTGGCCGGCCGCACCGTGCTGGGGGTGCTGAGCTGGGGGCTGTCGGACCGGCGGACCTGGCTCGATGACAGCTTTCCCCGCCAGGACGGGCTGGCGCAGCGGCCGTTGCCGCTCGATGGCGACCTGCAGCGCAAGCCGCTGTGGCAGGCGATGGCGCAGGTCTTCGATGCGGCGCCGGTGCGATAGTCCCGTTGGCGGCCCCAGCGACCCCTCCCTGCGCCGCCCTGCGATCAGGCCGCTGCACTGCCCGGGCGATCGCGGCAAAGCGCCGCCGGATCCCGCGGCCGCCTTGGCGGCGCAGGCGTTGCGCTTGCCGCCCGGGCCGTTTTATCGCCGGGCCTGGTTTGCGCCGGGCGGAAACTGCTCTACTGCTCCTTGCCCAAGGCGCGCCGGCCCGGCCGAAGACGGACCTGCCCGCCCGACAGGCGCTGGTGCGCAGCCCCTGATTGCGCGTCCCCGCCGGCGGCTGTCACCAGCGATCCGAGCCTGCTTTCCTCCGGTCACAAGGCCTCTAGCCGCATGGATCTCAAGGACCATATCCGCGCCATCCCGGATTTCCCGAAACCGGGCATCCTGTTCTACGACGTCTCGACCCTGCTGCGGCATCCCGATGCCTGGCAGGTCGCGATGGGCCGGCTCGCCCGTGCGGTGCGCGCCTATCACCCCGATCTGCTAGCCGGCGTGGAAAGCCGTGGCTTTCTGATGGCCGCGCCACTCGCGCTCAAGCTGGGCTGCGGGTTCATCATGCTGCGCAAGCGCGGGAAATTGCCGGGGCCGACGGTGGGGCAT
>DAICZL010000683.1 GCA_027311165.1 bacterium | reverse complement strand
CCATGTCATCGCGCCATGTCACCGGCCACGCTGCACTCTCCTGCCGGGCCGGTGATGGTCTGGCGCGGCAGCCGGTCTGACAGACGATCGGCCACCGCTCTTGCTGATTGTTTTACCGAGCAACTTCATCCGATCAGATGAGTCCATCTGATCGGATGTTGCTCCTGGCGCGGGATGATTTTCAGCTGAATCGAGGTTGGGAGGATTCCCCCCGACGCGGTCCTGATCTGCTTGACCATGTTGGCCGGGTGGGGGCCGGCATGCATGGCACGACCGTATTCGATGGACCTTCGGCAGCGGGTGGTCGCCGCAGTGGAGCACGGCGGGCTGTCGCGGCACGCGGCGGCGGCGCATTTCGGCGTGGCGGTCAGCACCGCGATCAAGTGGATGCAGCGAGTTCGCACGACCGGCAGCGTGGCCCCAGGCCAGATGGGCGGCCACAAGCCGCGCGCGATCGCGGGCGCCCACCGGGAGTGGCTGATCCAACGCTGCCAGAGGCAGGACTTTACCTTGCGCGGGCTGGTGGCGGAGCTGGCCGAACGCGGGTTGAAGGTCGACGACCGTTCCGTCTGGGCATTCGTCCACGCCGATAAGCTCAGCTAGAAAAAAAACCGTTATCGCCCGCGAGCAGGATCGTCCCGGGATCGCCCGCCGCCGCGAGCAATGGCAACGGTATCAGGGCCGGATTGATCCATCGCGCCTGGTGTTTATCGATGAAACCTGGACCAAGAACAACATGGCACCTCTGCGCGGTTGGAGACCACGCGGGCGGCGATTGTTGTCCAAGGTGCCTTACGGGCACTGGAACACGATGACCTTGATCGCCGCCCTTCGGCATGAGCGCATCGATGCGCCCTGGCTGCTGGATGGCCCGGTCAACGGCGCGAAGTTCAGGGTTCACGTGGAGACGGTGCTGGCGCCGACGCTGCGCCCGAACGACCTGGTCATCGTGGACAATCTCGGCAGCCACAAGAGCGCCGCCGTGCGCCAGGCGATCCGTGCCGCAGGTGCCAAACTGTTCCTGTTGCCGAAATACTCACCCGACCTCAACCCGATCGAGCAGGTGTTCGCCAAACTCAAGCACCTGCTGCGAAAGGCCGCAGCACGCACTCAAGAGACCGTCTGCACCACAATCGGTCCCCTCCTCGACGCCTGCACGCCACGGGAATGTGCCAACCATCTCCGAAACGCAGGCTACTGTTCGGTCTGAAATCATCAGACTCCAGGGTCTCCCCGATCCAGCGCGAATGCGAGGTCAGACGGGAACGGCTCGAAGTCGACCAAGGCACGCCGCCAGCCGCTTATCCGAACCGAGAAACCCCGGCTGCCGCACTATCTCGACTCCCGCCGAGGCCGGAAGCCGGGAATCAGATCGCGCCGTGAGCGGAAGAAAGTGTCTATGCCCTTGAAACGGGCCATGGGTTGGATTGCAAGCGCCGGGCGGCTCTCTTTTAGGTGACAAGAACAGTGGCGATGCGGCCGCCAAAACGGGGTATGGTTCCGTAGGGAGACGAGAGATGCCTGTCACACGACGGAGCTTGATCGGCACTGCGGCCGGTGCGGTCGCGCTACCGCGTCTACCCGCCCGGGCTCAGGGCGCAGCGCCCACGATCCGCATCGGCGTGCTGACCGACCTGTCCGGCAGCTACCGGGACGTGGTTGGTCCGACGGGTGTCGCCTGCGCGCGTCAGGCGGTGCAGGAGTTCACCGCTGGCAAGGATGTGCGGGTCGAGGTGCTGGAAGCCGATTTCCAGAACAAGCCCGATATCGGCGTCGCGATCGCGCGGCAGTGGTTCGACCAGGATGGCGTCGATATGATCGTCGAACTGGTCAACTCCGCTGTCGCCCTGGCCGTCTCCGGCGTGGGCCGGGAGAAGAACAAGGTCATCCTGGTCAGCGGCGCCGCAAGCGCGGAACTCACCGGCCGCCAGTGCAGCCCGAACACGGTTCACTGGACCTACGACACCTGGATGCTCGCCAATTCGACGGCGACGAACACGCTGAAGGCGGGCGGCGACACCTGGTTTCTCGTCGCACCCGACTACGCCTTCGGCCATCAGCTCGCCACCGATACCAGCCGGTTCGTACATGCGGCAGGCGGGAAGGTGCTTGGCTCCGAATACTATCCGTTTCCGGATACCACGGATTTCTCGGCCTATCTGGAGCAGGCGCGAGCGTCGGGCGCCAAGGTGCTCGGGATCTGCACCGGCGCCGGCACCGATGCCGTCAACATGATCAAGCAAGCGCACGAGTTCGGGCTGCCGAGCCAGATGCAGCTTGCCAGCATGCTGGTCGCCCTCACCACTGTGCATGCGCTTGGGCTGAAGACGGCGCAGGGCTTGCACCTGACCGAGACGTTCTATTGGGACCTGAACAGCCGCACTCGGGCATTCATGGACCGCATCCAGCCGAAGATGCCCCGCATCCGGGCGAACATGTTCCAGGCAGGCAACTACTCCGCGACCCTGCATTACCTGAAGGCGGTCGCCGATATGGGAGTGGCGGCGGCGAAGGCGGACGGGCGGGCGGTGGTCGACCGCATGAAGGCGATGCCGACCGACGACGACTGCTTCGGCATCGGTAGCATCCGCGAGGATGGGCGCAAAATCCATCCCAGCTACCTCTTCGAAGTGAAGTCGCCGGCCGAGAGTCAGCATGAATGGGACATCTACAAGCTGCTCGCCACCACGCCCGCCGAGCAGGCGTTCCGGCCCCTGAACGAAGGTGGCTGCCCGCTCGTGCACACCTGACGGCGCCGCATGCCGCCGGAGTGACCTGTATCACTTCGGCCGATGGCTGGGCCGTCCATCGGGGCGGGAGGAAGCGATAGCCGCTAACGCCCCCGATACCCAAAGGCGCTTGCGGGAGAGCAATCACGACCCTGATCCGAGCGCTTCGGGTGCCCTGACACCGCATACGACAGTCCATAGCCGGCTCACCGGCATGGTCGCCGGCCCAACGGCGCCGGGCGCTTGGCGAGCTTGCGGCTCAGTCAGCGAAATGCACGGCCCCGGCTCCTCGCGCCGGGGCCGAACAGGTCTGAGCCGACCTCAGCCGGATTTAATAGCTCCTTCGGATAGCCTACGAAGTAGATGCCGATGACTTTTTTCTGAGCGTCGTGGATCGGCTCATATCCGGTCACATAGGCTGTACCCAGGATCACTGCATCTCCGTAGTCAAGCTTCGCTTTTGTGGATGGCGCCGATGACCGGCCCCTTGGGATCGAGTTCGGCTCCGACGGCGCGCGGACCGTCGTCTTTCTTCACGTTCGTTGCGACACGAATGAAGTGGTCACCCGACCGCATAAACAACGTGGCGACACCACCCTGCTCTTTGGCCACCGCGTTCACGACGTCAAACGAGTTGTTGATCTTGGTCGACCCCAAATAAAATGCCGGAGCACCTTTTCCGCCAACAGGGTCCACCCCCTCGACCTTCGGCGTCCCCAGGTTCCCCGTCTTCGCCACGAGTGCGGCCATGGGCCTGCCCCTGCCGTCATTCCTTCTGCCAGCGGAAGCATGCCTTGCGTTTCCGCAAGCTCCGCTTGCCAACGCCCAACCGGCATTGCGCGGCGGAACGCTCTGCCTGTGCCTCGCGCCGGTCAATCGAGACCGGATGGAACATGGAGATACCGATGTAATAAAGCGTGGAACGGCCGGATCTGGCGGATGGGGCGCGACCCTGCTGCGGGTCAGCCTCGGCGTGATGTTCCTGGCGCATGGCGTGGTGCCGAAGCTGCTGACGTTCGGGCTGGCGGGCACCGCCGGCTACTCCACCTCGCTGGGCCTGCCCGGCTGGCGCGCCCACGTGACCTTCGCCGCGAAACGGTGGGCGGCGCGCTGCCGGTGCTCGGCATCCAGACCCGCTGGGTCGCGCGCGTGCTGTCGCCGTTCCTGGCTGGCGCGCCGCTGACGGCGCGTCTGGCCAACGGCTGCGCCTATCTGTTCGTGCTGTGCATCGCGCAGGCGATGGTCGGCGACGGCGCGCTGGCGCTCAGCCCGTCGCGCCCGCTGCGCGCCCTGCTCGGCGGCCCGCTGCCGCAACTGGCGAGGCGCTGAACCCGACCCGATCGGGCGGGGCGCTGCGGCCGCCCGGCTCGGCCGCCGCGCGGCCGCCTCTAGCCGCGGATCAGCCGATCGAGGCTGATCGCGCCGGCGCCGAAGGCCACGACCTGCAGCAGACCGCCGGTGATCGCCAGGTTCTTCAGGAACTGGATCATCTGCATCTGGTCGGCGAGGTTGTTGTGGAAGAAGGCGGCGGCGGCCAGGGTGAACAGCGCCATCACCACCGCGATCAGCCGGGCCTGCAGACCCAGCACCAGCAGCACCCAGCCGCCCAGTTCCACCACCACGGCGCCCCAATAGCTCACGATCGTCGGCAGCGGC
>DAICZL010000674.1 GCA_027311165.1 bacterium | reverse complement strand
CTGCTCGCGTCACGCCTCTCTGCGCCCGTGCAGACGGATCCGCTTCCCTGGGACCGCGTGTTCATGTCCGTGGGCGCGTTCGTGTTCGCGGGCTGGCTGGTGTTGTGCGCGCTCGACGCGCGACGCTTCGGCTGGTCCTTCGTGCCGCTCTGGACGCGGGCCCTCGGCGCCGTGCTGATCGCGCTGAGCATGATCGTCGTCTGGCAGACCTTCCGCTTCAACAGCTTCGCCGCGCCGCAGATACGCCTGCAGCGCGAACGCCGGCAGCACGTGATCACCGGGGGCCCCTACCGCATCGTGCGCCACCCGATGTACGCGGGCGGGCTGCTGATGTTCCTGGGCACGCCGTTGCTGCTGGGGTCGTGGTGGGGCCTGCTGATGGTTCCGCTCGGCCTCATCGGCATCGGGTTCCGGGCGGTGGGCGAGGAACGGATGCTGCGCCGCGAGCTGCCTGGCTACGAGGACTATGCCCGGCAGGTGCGGTTTCGGATGCTGCCCGGGCTGTGGTGAGACGAGCGGCGTTTCGCTCTTGAGCGTCCCGTTCCTGCCGATGAAACCGGGGGCGTCGGTCTGCACCGGCGGCCCCTGGCGCTAAGCCAGATGCGCGAGCCCGAGCCAGGCCTCGCCGCGCATTTCCTCGAGCCGTGACGCCGTGCGTTCGAACGCCCGTGCCCCCTCGCCACGTTCATAGAGCTGGTCGGGCCAGGCCTCGGCCGAGGCCACCAGCTTCACCCGGTGTTCGTACAGCGCATCCACCAGGGTGATGAAGCGCCGCGCCTCGTCGTGGTTGCCCGGCGACAGGCGCGGCACCGCGTCCAGCACCAGCGCGTGGAAATGGGTCGCCAGCGCCAGGTAGTCCGCCGGCCCCAGCGGCGCCCCGCACAGGGCGGCGAAGTCGAACCGGGCCACGCCAGCGGCTGCCAGCGGCACCTCCAGCGTCCGCCCCATCACCGACAGCCGGGCCGGCCCGGGCTTCGCCCCGCCGGTGAGCTCGGCGAAGGCGCGATCCAGCGCGGCATCGGCCCGCCGGTCCGCCGGCACGTGCCACAGGCCGAGGTCGCGCAGCCCCAGCCGGCGGAAATCCTGTCCGCCCTCGATCACCAGCACATCCAGATGGCGCTTGATCAGGGCGATGAAGGGCAGGAACGCATCGCGTCCCGGCTGGCCGCGGAACAGATCGTCGGGCAGGGTGTTGGAGGTCGCGACCACCACCACGGCGCGGGCGAACAGCGCCTCGAACAGCCGCCCCAGGATCATCGCATCGGCGATGTCGTTCACCTGGAACTCGTCGAAGCACAAAAGGGCGGCCTCGGCGGCGATCGCATCGGCGAGCGGTGGCACGGGGTCCTCGCCGCCGGGGTTGGCCCGCTTCCAGCGATGGATCCGGGCGTGCACGTCCTGCATGAAGGCGTGGAAATGGATGCGCCGTTTGCGCGGCAGCTCGGCGGCGGCGAAGAACAGGTCCATCAGCATGGACTTGCCCCGCCCGACCTCGCCCACCAGGTAGAGCCCGCCCGGATGGTCCTCGGGCGCGTCATCCACCGGGCGGGGCCGGAAGAAGCGGGCGAGCAGGCTGGGCGCGTTCACCCTGGGCGGCGGGTCGTAGCCGCGCAGCCGCGCCCACAGCGTCTGCAGCCGCTGTGCCGCCAGGGCCTGCGACGGATCGGGCGCCAGGGCGCCGCTCGCCACGCGGGCCCGATAGGCGTGCAGCGGGCCGGGCGGAGCCGGCGCATCGGTGGGGATGGCGTCCATCTGGTGGGGCGCACTTAGAGCAACACCGGCCCGGCTGGCAACCATCCGAGCG